>CAYTXK010000050.1:0-10676 GCA_964441645.1 uncultured Acidobacteriota bacterium | reverse complement strand
CCGGGCTGCTCTCGGCGGGCTGCTCAGCCGCCGGCGGCTGCTCCACGGGCGCGGTGCGCGCTGCCTCCAGGGAATCGGGCGACGGGTCGTATCGAAACGCGGTACCGCGGGTGATGAGCACGAGCTCGCCGGACGGGAAATCGTGCGCGTGCCCGGCTCCTTTGAAATCCCGGTGGCCGCCAAGCGACTGGCCCAGACCGGTCGCTACGACGCGCTCATCTGTCTCGGCTGCATCATCCGCGGCGAAACCCAGCACTTCGATTACCTCAGCGCTGAGGTTACCCGCGGCATTCAGCTCGCCGCCATCGAAACCGGCGTGCCGCTGGCCTTTGGCGTTCTGACTACCGACACTCTCGAGCAGGCCATTGACCGCGCCGGAGCCAAGAGCGGCAACAAGGGCGCTGAAGTAGCGCTCAGCGCCGTCGAAATGGCCAACCTACTCAAACAAACGACCAACCGACGCCGGCCGGCCGCCCGCAAGCGGCGATGAGTCGGGCCCCCCGCCTTACTCCCAGCCAACGACGCCAGGGGCGCGAGTGCGCTTTGCAATTGCTCTATCAGTGGGAAGGCGAGCGCGGCGACCCCTCGGCCCTGCTGCCTACCTTCTGGCGTGGCCGCGACGCCGACAGCGTCACGCGCCAGTTTGCCGAGCGGCTTTTCCTGGGCGCCGTCGAAGCTGTGGAGGTAATCGATCCGCTCATCTCCAGCCACGCCCAGCACTGGCGTCTCGAGCGCATGGCTGCCATTGACCGCAACCTGCTCCGCTTGGCCGTGCACGAGTTGCGCTCTTCGCCCCGCACGCCGCCGGCCGTGGTGATCAACGAAGCGCTGGAGATTGCCCGGCGCTTTTCCGGTCAGGACTCCGTGGAGTTTGTGAACGGCATCCTCGACGCTGTCAGCAAAACCCTGGGCGCGCAGGCGGCTTCGCGCGCTTAATTGAAAAATCGGGCGGAGCCGCGGTATATAAACACACCATGAATATCGGCCTGACGCGCGAAAAGTTTGACTGGTTGCTCGAGAACCTCGCTTCGCCTGCCGCTCCCCTGCGCTGGTTCGAGAAGCTTCAGCCCGGCAGCGGCATTGCGCGCCAGGCGGTGAGGGTGCTGAAGTACCTTGCGCTGGCCCTCTGGACGGCCGGCTTCGTGTGGCTGTGGTTCCTGCTGTTCGTCGTTCTCTTTCTTTATGAGGGCTTGGGTCTCGCCCCCTGGACACACACGACCAAGCCCGCCCCGCCCCAGCGCTAGCTGGTGGGGCAGACATTCTTGTCTGCCCTCTTCAGGGCGGTGTCAGATCGACAGACAAGAATGTCTGTCCTACCGTGTCTGTCCTATTTGGTTTCTTCTGCTTGGATGTGGGAGACCATGGCCAGCGGTTCGCCCTGGCTCACCGGCGGCGTGCCCACCACGTAGTTGACCATCCCGGCAAAGGGCGCGCGGGCTTCGTACACTTTTTTCCCGAAGAAATCCGTTAGCGTGCCCAGCAGCGTGCCCTTGGCCACCGTCTGCCCGGGTTTGACCGCCGCATAAAAAATCCCAGTCTCCGGGCTGCGCAGCACTTCAGATTTGTCCAGCCAGACCACCGGTTCTGCTGCAACTGGCTCGCCAGCTACCATCTTGAAGTGCCGCAGCAGGTTCCAAACGCCGCGCTCGACCAGCCCTACCCATTCGTCGCGCGTTTCGCCCAACTGCCCTGCTTCCGTCGTGATGGCGGGCTTGCCGCGGGTGAGGGCCGTGTTGTCGGTGTACACGGAAGCGTTGGGGTCGGCGGGGCGGCTGGAGTCAATCACGATGTGGTCGAGCCCGAAGGCCACCGCCATTTGCCGCGAGCGCTCGTCCACCTCCGGATGGCCGGTGTTGGCCCAGTAGGTGTAGGGCCGCAGGGCTTCGTTGCCGTCGCCGCAGTGCAGGTCGGCGACGTAATCGGCGCGCTCGATGACCTCGGTGGTGATGGCGTAAGCGATGCGTTCGCTCACCGTCCCGTCGCGCTTGCCGGGATAAACGCGGTTCAGATTCTTGTGATCCACCGGGCTGTAGTAAATCGTCCGGCCGAGAAAAGAAGGCATATTGGCCACGTGCACCAGAATCACCGTGCCCGAGAGCTGCGCCGGGTCAATCTGGCCGCGCACCCGCTGCAAGGCTATGACGGGTGCGTATTCGTAGCCGTGCGTGCCGGCAATCAACGCCAGCACCGGCCCCGGCTTCGCGCCGCGAATCACCGTAATCGGAATGCGTGCGCTTGCGTCCACTCCTTCCGCTACTTCAATGAATCCCGACACGCGCTGGCCGGGCGGAGCGGAGAAGGGGTTTGGGGCTTGAGCGTCAAACGCCGTCAAACACGTACAAACAAGGACACAACTCGCGACCACAGATAGTTTTTTCATGTCATTCTCCTACTTGAACTAGCGCCGCGCGGTTCATGCGGCGCGCACCAACTGCTCGACCGTGGCTACCACGCGCTCGACCACCCCGGCGCTAGGCGCTTCCGCATAGATGCGCAGCAGCGGCTCGGTCCCCGAGGCCCGGGCGAGCACCCAGCCGGCGTTCAGCAGATAAAGCTTGGTGCCGTCGAGGTCTTCGCGCCCCACCACCGTCCATTCCCCCAACCGCCGCAGGTCATCGCCGGCCACGCGCCGCAGCGCGCGCTGTTTCTGCGCGGGGTCAAGGGCAAGGTCGAGGCGGCGGTAATAGAGCGGCCCGAAGTCTTTTTGCAGATCGGCCACGCACTCGGCCAGCGGCTTCCCCTCGGTGGCCAGAATTTCGGCCAGGAGAAGCGAAATCAAAAGCCCGTCGCGCTCCGGCAAGTGCGGACGGATGCCGATGCCGCCGCTTTCCTCCCCGCCCAGCAGCAGGTCGTGCTCGAGCATAAGGTCAGCGATATACTTGAAGCCGATGCGAGTTTCGTGCAGCGCCACGCCGTATTTTTCTGCCAGGCGGTCAATCATTTTGCTGACCGAAAAGGTTTTGGCCACGGCGCCGGTGAGCCCGCGACGCTCCACCAGGTGGCGGAAGACGAGAGAAAACATCTTGTGCGGGTCAACGAACTGCCCCCCGGCATCAACGGCCGCCAGGCGGTCAGCGTCGCCATCGGTCGCCAGGCCGGCGTCGCACTTCTCGCGGCACACCGCCTCGCGCAGCGGCTCGAGGTTCGCTTCCAGCGGTTCAGGCTGCGTGCCGCCAAAAAGCGGGTCGGGCGTGCCCCGGACTTCGGTGCAGGCGATGCCGTGCCGGCTGAGCAGCTCGCGCAAGTAACCCGCGCCGGCGCCGTGCATGGGGTCGAGGGCCAGGCGCAAGCGCGCGGCGGCGATGCGGTCGAGGTCCACCAGCTCGGCCAGGCGCGCGAGATAGGCGGGCTTGAGGTCCACCGGCTCGATGAGCCGCGCGTCGGGCGCAACCCGTGGCAGAAGCCGAGGCTCAGAGAGGAAGCGCTCGACCTCCGCCACCGCCCGCGCCGAAGCCGAGCCGCCAAAACTCGCTTTGAGCTTAAGGCCCAGCCACTGGGGCGAGTTGTGGCTGGCGGTGAGCATGATGCCGGCGGCCGCGCCCGTGCTGCGCACGGCGTAGGACAAGGCGGGAGTGGGAGTGGGAGCCACTGCCAGCCGGACGTTCACGCCCACCGAAGTCAGCACTTCGCTCACATGGCGCGCAAACTGGGCGGCGAGGAAGCGCGTGTCGTAGGCAACGACTACGCCCCGACGCAGGTCTTCGTACTCGACCAGATAGCGCGCCAGGGCCCGCGCTACCCGCTCCACGTTTTCGCGGGTAAACTCGCGCGCGATCACGCCCCGCCAGCCGTCGGTGCCAAAATGGATGGCCGAGGTCGGCGCTCCGCGCGGGCTTCGGCGTTTCCGTGTCGCTTGCGTGCGGGTCTTCACAGCAGCCGCCGGAGGCCTTTCTTTTCCAGGAATTTTACGATTTTTCCCACTTCCTGGCTGCGGCGGCGCGAGCAAAGCAGCAACGCATCGGGAGTGTCCACGGCGATAAGGTCGCGGATGCCGATAGCAGCCACGAATTTCTTCGGCGCGGCCAGCCAGTTCCCGCGGGTATCGAGGAGAAAGTTGAGGTCAGAGACGATGTTCCTCGCGCGACCTGCCGCGTGCCAGTCGAATAGCGCATCCCAGGAGCCCAGGTCGCTCCAGCCCACGCGGGCTTGGAGGAGGCGCACACGGCCGTGAGCGGCGGCGGGCTCGGCGAGGGCGTAATCAACGGAGATACTGTCGAGGTCGCGGTAGATTCGACGAAGCCGCGGCGTGTAGCCCGGCCGGCCAGCGTGCGAGGCGAGCGCCTGGAAGGCGGCGCGGGTGCGGGGGAGGTAGCGTGCCAGAAGGCGGTCGAAGGTGGAGAGCCGCCAGAAAAACATCCCTGAGTTCCACGTGTAGCGACCCGTGCGCAGGTAGCGGGCCGCGGTGCGCTCGTCGGGCTTCTCCGTGAAGCGCCGCACCCGAAAGACCCGCTGGCCGCCCGCGCGGCTCTGAACGCGCCCGCACTCAATGTAGCCGTAGCCGGCGTAGGGACCGGTGGGCGGCACACCCAGCACAACCATCACATCTTCCGCCGTCGCGGCGGCCAGCGCGCCCTTGAGCACACGCGCGAAGCGGGCTTCTTGGCGAATGGCCTGGTCGGCGGGGAACACCGCCAGCACGGCGTCCTGTTGTCCCCGGGGGAGTGTGGCGCGGATGTGTTCGGCAGCGAGAGCGCAAGCGGCAGTGGTGTTACGGCCAGCCGGCTCCAGAAGAAACTGCTTGGCCGCAACGCGCGGCAATTGGCGCCGCAAGAGCGCCCGGTGCTCGACATTGCCGACCACATAGATTTTGCCGGGCAGAAAGAGTCGCGCCACACGCCGGTAAGTCTGTTGCACAAGGGATTCCTCGCCTGCCAGCGGCAAAAACTGCTTGGGGCGCGCGCGGCGGCTCAGCGGCCAGAAGCGCGTCCCGTGGCCGCCGGCCAAGATGATGGCATAGGCGGGAAGTCGCATAGGAAGTAGAGATGAAACCACAGATGCACACAGATGCACACGGATTTTTGAAAAGACAGACCGGAAAGGCTAGGACGAAAAGAAGTGCTGGAGGCGGCGGAGGCCTTCTTCGATGCGCTCGAGCGAAGTAGCGTAGGAGAGGCGGATGTGCTCGGTGGTTCCGAAGGCCTCGCCGGGGACGACGGCGACGCGGGCCTCGTCGAGCAGGCGCCGGGCGAGTTCGGTGGTGCTGGAGACGCCGCGGGCGCGCATCCAGTCGCTGGCATTGGGATAGACGTAGAAGGCGCCTTCGGGCTCGGCGCAGGTCAGGAGAGGAATCTCCCGCACGCCCTGCAAGATGCGGCCTCGGCGTCGGCGGTACTCCTCCAGCATCCGCCCCACTGAATCCATCGGCCCGGTGACGGCCTCGAGCGCCGCCTTCTGGGCGATGGAAGTGGGGTTGGAGGTGGAGTGGCTTTGCAGGCGAATCATGGCCTGCGCCACGGGCTCCGGCGCCAGCGTGAAGCCGATGCGCCAGCCGGTCATAGAAAAAGTTTTCGAGAGCGACCCGGCCACGATGACGTGCGGCTTGGCGTCAGGCAGGCTGGCGACGGAGAAGGGCGCGCCCGAGTAGACGAAGTGCGAGTAGCACTCGTCGGTCAGCAGCCAGGCGCCGCGTCGCCGGCAGAGGTCGAGGATACGCGCGCACTCTTCGGGGCTGACCACGGCCCCGGAGGGATTGTTGGGCGAGTTCAGAATGACCATGCGTGTGCCCTCAACCCAGGCGCGCTCAAGATCAGCGGCGGTCAGGCGGAAACCGTTGGCTTCATTGGTGGGCACGGCCACCGGGCGCGCGCCCACATAGCGGGCGATTTCCGGGAAGCTGACCCAGAAGGGCGCCGGGATGAGAACCACGTCGCCGTGGCTGAGCAAGGCGCTCGAGGCGTTGAAGACGCCGTGCTTGCCGCCCACGGTGACGATGCACTCGGCGGGCTGGTAGCGCGTGCCCAGCTCGCGCGCGTGCCACTCGACCAGCGCCCGGCGCAGCTCGGTGGTGCCGGCCGCGGGCGTGTACTTGGTGAAATTCTGCTCGATGGCGCGGATGGCGGCCTGCTTGATGTTTTCCGGAGTGGGGAAATCGGGCTCGCCGGGCCCGAAATCTACCAGATCAACGCCGCGGGCCCGCAGCCGCTCGGTTTCCTGCACCACCACCAGGGTGGCCGAAACGCCGATGCGCTGCACGCGCTCGGCCAGCCGAACGCCATTCGCGACCGTTTCCGCCATGGGAGCGCACTAAGGCTAACCCAGTTCGCTGATGAATTCAATCGAGGGGCGAGCCAGCGACGGCGCGTTATCGGTTGGCGAGCGCCGCCCTCTGGGAGGCCAGGGGCGCGGCGCGCTCGAATTCCGCGAGGACGGAGGTGACCATCTTGAGCGGAAAGGAGACGTGAACGATTTCGTCGGAGGAGTCCACATCAATCACCAGCGAGCGGCCGAGCTTGCGGATGCTCACGTGTTCGCGGGGCCCCTTGACTTCGACCAGGACGGCATCGGGGCAGCGCGCCAGCTCATCGGTGGCGGCCATCAAGGCCGGGAGATAAGGCTCGAGCTCGGCGGCGGTGCGCCGGCGGTCTTGGGCGGGCATGAACTTGAGCGCCACCGGCACCAGGATGGCGGGGACGAACAGGTTGATGCGATCACCACCCGGTTTTTTCTCCAGCACGTAGACCCGCACCACGCCCGAGCTGTAGGCAAAGACGGCCAGAGACAAGAGGGCCAGGAGGACGACTCCCAGCCCTTTGGCAAAAACGGCCAGTGCGGATTTGAGGCTCTCGACCATGCGCGGGCCGGCTATTCGGCGGAGGCTTTGGAGTCCACCCAGACGCGCACGCTTTCGTCGTCACTCTCGACCGTGACCAGGACTTCGTCGCCGCCGGCGCCCAACGCTTGCACCGCGGCCAGGATGTTCAGCTCATCGGGCGGGCCGGAGAGTAGAGCGTCAACCACCGTGAAGGGGATTTTGACGTCCACGCGCTGGGCCTTGCCTTTGCGGTCGTCCACTTTGGCGATGATGTAGCCGCCCTGCTTGGCCACGCGGATGTTTTCGTCGTTGCTCTCAATGGTTACGAACTCGCCATCGCCGAGCGTGCGCACGGCTTCGAGCACGGCCCGGATGTCGATGCCCTCGATGTGGGCGTCGTGGATTTTGAGTCGCCCGCCTTCCATCTCATGAGCGGTGATGGCCGGCAGGACTTTTTCCGCCACCGCCAGGGGCACGTTGACGCGCACCGATTCGCCCTTCTCGCCCGTCTTTACCACGCGCACGTGCAGCCAGCGGTCGTTCGAGGCAGCCAAGGCGCCGAGAGGAGCCAGGATGACAGCGACAGCCAGAAGTGCCAGAACCAGTCCCGGTACTGTTTTTCTCATGGTGTGACCTCCCTCTCTTTCGATGCTTGTAAGAACGAGTGGCGAGCACGAAAAGTTCCCGTGGTTCACTCTTTTGGCGTTGCGCTGCGCAGAAAGCGAAGGATTTCCAGGAAGGCCGGATCCCCGGGTTCGGCCATTTTCTCCAGCGCCGTCAGGTGTTTTCGATTGGCGAGTTCCTTCACCTCGACCCGGGCGCCGGCCCGACGGGCCGCCTGCTGGAAGTCCAGGGCGTGCGCCCAGCAGGGCGGATTAATCTTCTCTGCCTCTGCCACCAGGATGAGCATGGGCGGCAGGTGCGCCCCCACGTGGTAATAGGGCCAGGAGTTGCGGAAGACCTCGAAGCTCGCATAGGTCTTGGCCTCGTCGGTCCGGGCAAAGTTCTTTTCAACATATTCTTGGCCGCCGGCTTCCTTCATCCAATGTTCGATGTGGAGGATGGTTCCCATCACGATGGTGCCGGCGATGTCTTGGGCAGAAAGACCTTGCGCCTGTAGGTAGGTTTGGTCAGAGGAAATGAGCGCCACTAGCCGCGCGCCGGAGCTGTGGCCGGTGAGAAAAATCTTGCCGGGATCGCCGCCGCGCGCCCGGATGTTTTTCCTGAGCCAGGCGAAGGCGGCGGCGACGTCCATGGGTTGGGCAGGCCAGCGACCGTCTTCGAGCAGCCGGTAGCTCATGGTGGCGCAGCCAAAGCCGGCCTTCGCAAAATTCTGGCAGATCTCGGGGAGGCGGAATTCCGTCCGATCTCCCGATTCCAGGCTGCCGCCGTGGGCGAGGAGAATCGTGGCGAAACCTGTCGGTTCGGGCCCGTAGAGGTCGAGTTGCTGCCTGTGCCCGCCGCCGGGCACGTAGGGGATGTCGAGTTCCTGACGCGGTGTCTGGGCGAGGGCTGATGCGCCGAACCCCGAAACGATGAAGACGGATAGCAGAATCCAGAGACGAAAAGGACGAGGCATAGGCTCCTCCTCCCCATAATTACGCGGTCGTTCAGAGAAAGTTCCGGCAGGACTGCTATTTCGAGGCCATCAGCTTGGCGCGGATGCGCTCTTCGACCGCCGCCGGCACCAGGCCCTTGATGGAGCCGCCCAACCGGGCGACTTCTCGGACCAGGCGGGAGCTCAGGTAACTGTAGGCCTCGGCGGGGAGCATGAAGACGGTTTCCATGTCGGGCTCGAGCTGACGGTTCATCAGCGCCATCTGCAACTCGTACTCGTAGTCGCTGACGGCGCGGATGCCGCGCAGTAAAACGCGCGCGCCCTTGCTGCGAGCGTAGTCCACCAGCAGTCCCTCGAAAGTGTCCACTTCCACGTTGGGGAGATGAGCGACGACGAGGTCGAGCATCTTTGCCCGCTCCTGCGGGCTGAAGAGCGGATCCTTCTCCGGGTTGACCAGCACGGCCACCACCAGGCGGGCGAAAAGATTTGACGCGCGCTGGATGAGGTCGAGGTGGCCGTTGGTCACCGGATCAAAAGAGCCGGGGTAGATGGCAACGATTTGTCGCACTGTGGCGGGAATTGTAGCGCAAGAAAGCGGGGAAAGGGAGGCAAAGGGGCGAGCGGCGCGGGCTGGCTATTTCTTCTTGGTCAGGCCGAGGACGACAAGCGCCGCGCCTGCGGCGAGGACCAGCCCGCCGACCAGCGGCGGGATGACGCGGGTCTTCTTTTCTTTGAAGGTGGCTTCCATGGGACCGAGTTGGACGTCGTGTTGCTCGGTGGTGTAGGTAATCTCGCCCATCCAGAGGGCAAAAATTCCCACCACGATCAAGATGATGCCGACGGCGACCAGGGCTTTCATGGACCCTCCTCCTTTTAGCTTGGATGCGCGGCCTCAGCCCTTGCGGATGAGGCGGAGCAGGAAGAGCAAGACCAGCGCACCCAGCACGGCCATGATGAGACGCGCGATCAAACCATAAGCGGCCAGCCCAATGACATCGAACAAGAATCCGCCCAGCAAGGCCCCCAGCACGCCGACAACCAGGTTGCCCAACAGCCCGAAGCCGCTGCCTTTGGTGAGCTCGCCGGCCATCCAGCCACAAGGCCGATCAGTAGGAACCAGATTATGTGCACGCTACCTTCAGCTTAGGCAGAGGCGGAAGGAAAGTCAACTTTCTTTTGTAAGTTATTCAATATAAATCTCTTAACAGTTTATTTCCTGCTTGACAGGAGCAGGGATGAGGCCGTAAGATTGATACCGGACTGAAAGAGTCCGATATAGAATTATGCTGAAGCTATCGAAAAGAAGCGACTACGGGCTGATGGCGGTGAACCATCTGGCGCGGCACTACGGGGAAGCAGCGTGCAGCGCCAAGGATATCGCCCAGGCCTACAGCATCCCGGCGGGGCTGATGGCGAAGGTGTTGCAGCGGCTGGTGCAGAAGGGGCTGCTGCGCTCCCAGCACGGCTCGAACGGGGGCTACACGCTGGCGCGGCCGCCGGAGTTCATCTCGGCCCTCGACGTCATTCATGCCATCGAGGGGCCGGTGATGATTACCTCCTGCACCACCCACCGGGGCCTGTGCGTGCAGTCTTCGCTGTGCACGGTGCGGGAGCCGCTGCGCAAGGTGAATGAGCGCATCGTGAGCGCGCTCAGCGCCTTGAGCATCGCGGAAATCAAGGCCAGCGCGCCGTAACGGCCCGGGGTCCGAGGCCGAGAGGAATGAAGCAGATTCTGGAAGAATCTTTGAGGAGCGTACGGCAATGGCACTGAAACTACCGGTTTATATGGACAACCACGCGACGACGCCCGTGGACCCCCGGGTGGTAGAGGCGATGCTGCCCTACTTCACGCAGCAGTTCGGCAACGCCGCCTCGCGCAACCACGCCTTCGGCTGGGAAGCGGAGAAAGGGGTGGAGAACGCCCGCGAGCAGATTGCCCGGCTGATCAACGCCAGCGCCAAGGAGATCATTTTCACCTCCGGGGCCACCGAGTCCGACAACCTGGCCATCAAAGGCGTGGCGGAGATGTACCGCGAGAAGGGCAACCACATCATCACCCTGGTCTTCGAGCACAAAGCGGTGCTCGACACCTGCAAGCGGCTGGAGAAGTCCGGCTACCAGGTGACTTACCTGCCGGTGAGCCGCGAGGGCCTGGTTGACCTGGAAGAGTTGCGCGCCGCCATCACTGAGAAGACAATTCTCATCACCATTATGTACGCCAACAACGAAATCGGCGTGCTGCAACCCATCGAGGAGATCGGCCGCATCGCCAAGGAGCGCAAGGTTCTCTTCCACACCGACGCCACCCAGGCCGTCGGCAAGGTCCCCTTTGACGTACAGAAGTTCAACGTTGACCTGGCATCGCTC
>CAYTXK010000049.1:1619-10739 GCA_964441645.1 uncultured Acidobacteriota bacterium | reverse complement strand
CCTCGGCTCCGATGTGCTGAAGGACTACTCGCGGACTGTGCTGCTGCCGGTTGAGCGGCGCACGATGCAAGCGCTCTTGGCACGGCTGGAAGGCGAATTCCGCGCGTTGGAACGGGCCGCTCGCGCCGAATTGCGCCGCGAAGGATTTACAGCGCCGCGCCAGCGGTTGCTGCGGCAGGTTGACCTCCGTTATTGCGGCCAGGCTTTCGAGTTGACCCTGCCGTTCAGCCGCGCCTTCGTCGGCGACTTCCATCGCGCCCACCGGCAACGCTACGGTTACGCCGACCCCGCGCGTCCGCTTGAAGTTGTCAACGTCCGCCTGCGCGCCGTGGGCGTCACGAAGAAGCCGCGCTTCGCGCGCCACGCGCTGGCGGGCGCGACGCCGCCTAGCGCAGCGCGCCTCCCGCGCCAGCCGGTTTTCTTTGGCGGCCGGCGGCTCGCAACAGATTCTTATCTCCGCGAGCGCTTGCGCCCGGGCAACCGCTTTGCCGGCCCGGCCGTCATCGCCGAATACAGCGCCACGACGGTGCTGCCGCCCGGCTGGCGCGCCCGCGTGGACGCCTACGAAAATCTCGTGCTGGAGCTGCGGAAATGAAGTGCGACCCGGTCAAGCTCGAAATTTTCAAGAACCTCTTCCGCGCGGTGGCGGAGGAGATGGGGGCGGCGTTGCGGCGCACCGCCTTCTCGCCCAACATCAAGGAGCGCCGCGACTACTCCTGCGCCGTCTTCGATTCGGCCGCCGAGGTGATCGCCATGGGCGACCACATGCCCGTGCACCTGGGCTCGATGCCGATGTCAGTGGCCGCCGCCATCGAAGCGCTCGCGCTCGACCCGGGTGACATTGCGCTGCTGAATGATCCCTTCGCGGGCGGCACGCATCTCCCCGACATCACGCTGGTCATGCCGGTCTTTGTTGGCCGCGGGCCCCGCAACCTGCGGGGCAGGCGCGCGCCGCTGTTCTATGTTTCATCGCGCGCGCACCACGCCGACATCGGTGGCGCGCAGCCGGGCTCAATGGGACTGGCGCGGGACATCTACCAGGAGGGTCTGCGCGTCCCGCCGATAAAGATTAGCGAGCGGGGGCGGCTGCGGCGCGACTTGCTCTCGCTGCTGTTGGCCAACGTGCGCACGCCGGTGGAGCGCGAGGGCGACCTGACGGCGCAGGTGGCCGCCTGCCGCCTGGGCGCGCGGCGGCTGGAGGAGATGGTGCACCGCTACGGCGCCGCCGAAGTGCGCAGCTACATGCGCCACTTGCTCGACTACTCCGAGCGCATGATGCGCGCCACGCTGCGGACCATCCCGCCGGGGACGTACGCCGCGGAAGACTGTCTCGACGATGACGGCATTTCCGACGCGCCTGTGCCCATCCGTGTGCGCATTGATATTCGCGGCGGACGCGCCCGTGTGGACTTCACCGGCTCGGCCCCGCAGACCGCCGGCAGCGTCAACGCCGTGCGCGCCATCACCGTCTCGGCGGTGTTCTACGTCTTCCGTTGTCTTGTGCCTGAGGAGACGCCGGCCACCGCCGGCCTACTGCGGCCGATTGAAGTGATTACCCCACCGCGCTCGGTGGTGGACGCCGAGCCGCCCGCCGCGGTCGCTGCCGGCAATGTGGAAACGTCACAGCGCATGGTGGACACGCTGCTGCGCGCGCTGGCCCGCGGCATTCCGGAGAGAATTCCTGCCGCCAGCCAGGGCACGATGAACAACTTCACCGTCGGCGGGCTCACGCCCGTTGGCGAACCGTTCGCCTACTATGAGACCATCGCCGGTGGCCTCGGGGCGCGCGCCACGCTCGACGGGATTGACGCCATCCACACCCATATGACCAACTCGCTCAACACGCCTGTCGAGGCGCTGGAATCCTTTTATCCTCTGCGCGTACGGCGCTACGCTGTGCGGCGGAACTCGGGCGGCGCCGGGCGGCACCGCGGCGGCGACGGCGTCATCCGCGAAATCGAGCTGCTGGCTGAGGCCCAGATTGCCATTCTTGCTGACCGCCGCCGCTTCCCACCTTACGGCCTCGCCGGCGGCCAGCCCGGAAAGTGCGGCGAGAATTGGCTTCTCCGCGCCGGAGGCAAAAGCGAGCGGCTGCCCGGGAAATGTGCGGTGAACGCGCGCGCCGGCGACATCATCTCGATCGCTACGCCGGGCGGCGGCGGCTGGGGCCGAAGACGAAACGCCAAAATCGGAAAGAGAAAAGCGAGAAAATAGAGGAAGGAGAAGGACGATGACTAGCTCACTCATAACTCGGCGGAGATTCTTTCAAGGGGCGGGGGCGCTGGGCGCGGCCTTACTCCCCGGCTGGGGCGGCACGGCGAGCGGTGCGCAGGAAGCATTGACCACGGGGCCGAGCCAGACCGCCAGCGGACGCCCGTTTTTCCTTTCCACCTGGAAGCACGGCAAGCCCGCCAATGAAAAAGCCGCCGCAGTGCTGGCGGCGGGCGGCAGTTTGATGGATGCCATCGAAAAAGGCATCAACATCCCCGAGCTCGACCCCGAAGTGATGTCGGTCGGCTACGGCGCCATTCCCAACGAGGAGGGCGTGCTGCAGTTGGATGCCATCATCATGGACGGCGCCACCCACCGCGCCGGGGCGGTCGCCGCGCTGGAGATGATTCCCACGCCCATTTCTGTGGCTCGTCGGGTGATGGAGAAAACCCGCCACACACTGCTGGCCGGGGCGGGCGCGCTGCAGTTCGCTCTCCAGGAAGGCTTCGAGCCCCAGCAATTGCTGACCCCCAAGGCGCTCGAAGCCTGGGAGAAGTGGAAGAAAAAACCCAATCGGCAAAGCTACCGGCGCAAGGATGCCAAGGTATCGCGCCTCGAGGACTGGCCGGTCGGCGAGCATGTGGGCGATACCATCACCCTGGCGGCGCTCGATGCGAAGGGCAATCTCGCCGCCGGGGGCTCGACCTCGGGCTTGTCCTGGAAGCTGTCCGGGCGGGTGGGCGATGTGCCGCTCATCGGTTGCGGCATTTTCGTCAACAACGACGCCGGGGCAGCGGGAGCCACGGGCGACGGCGACGA
Source organism: uncultured Acidobacteriota bacterium (assembly GCA_964441645.1). Classification (GTDB taxonomy): domain Bacteria; phylum Acidobacteriota; class Terriglobia; order Acidiferrales; family 2-02-FULL-67-57; genus CAYTXK01. Next base: position 7,709 of record CAYTXK010000049.1, on the reverse strand, counting down.
GATGCAGAAATTCTGCACCAGCGCCACCATCGTCGAGCGAATGCGCCAGGGGATGCATCCGCAGGCCGCCTGCGAGTCGGTGCTGCGCTGGATGCTGGCAGTGAACCCGGCCAACAAGGACATCGAGGCCTGCGTGTACGCGGTCAACAAGAAAGGCGAGTACGGGGCCTGCTCCATCCGGCCGAAGGAGTTCACTTACGCGGTGTGGATGCCGGGCCTGAGCGAGCTGCGGACCGCGCCGTCGATTCTTTGAGGGACGGGGACTCGGCCCGTTCCAAAACACCAGCACACGTGTGGTTTTGGTTTCTTAGGAGGAGGTGTTTTGGAACGGGTCTAACTGGCGGGCGGGAGGCGCAGCTTCGACTTGCCCAGGGCCTTGGCCAGCTCTCCCTCGATGGTGGGTTCGCCGACGTTGCGCACCACCGAGAGCTCAGCCACCAGCAACTGGCGGGAGCGCTCGAGCATTCTCTTCTCGCGGAAACTCAGCACCTTGTTGCGGCTCAGCGCCACCAGGCTCTTGAAGACTTCAGCCACTTCGTAGAGCGAGCCGGTGCGCATTTTCTCCGAGTTCTGCTTGAAGCGGGACTTCCAGTCGCGCTCGGAAGTAAGCTTGCCGTTCTCCAGGCATTTCAGCACTGCGCGCACCTCGGCGGGGCGGATGGTGCGGCGCAGGCCGACGCTGTCGGCGTTGGTGCAGGGGACGGTCACCCGCAGGCTGTTGGAGAGGATGCGGATGAGGTAGAAGTAATCGGCGCGGCCGTTCCACTGGCTGTGGGTGATCTGCTCCACCACGCCCACCCCGTGGTTCGGGTACACCACCTTTTCTCCGACCTTGAAGGGCATAATCCTGCGCAACCGGTGACGTTCGGTAAGAGCTTCATTATAGGAAACTTTCAGGCCGAGCGTCAACAACAAAAATCGCCCATCGGCGCCGGTTGCGCGGCTTCGGCCCATTGCCTATACTCGCCGGGTAGGTTGGCCACGTCCTGACCGAGGGATTTCCCGATGCCCGAGGGGAGCCAGAACGACGCTGCCCAGAAGATTCGACGGAAGCTCGAAGAAGAAGTGACCGTGCTCGAGCGCGAGCTGCACCTCGAGCTTCCCAAGGAAATCGCCAAGGCCCGCGCCCACGGCGACCTGAGCGAGAACGCGGAATACAAGTTTGCTAAGGAGCGCCAGCATCTGGTGGGGATGCGCTTGCAGCAACTGCGCAAGCGCCTGGCCGACCTCTCGCTCGTCAACCTCTCCAAAATTCCCCGCGACCAAGCGGGCTACGGGAGCCGCGTCACCCTGCTCGACACCGAGAAAGGCGAAGAGTTGAGCTACCAACTGGTGACGGCGGAGGAGTCCGACGCTGCCCAGGGACTGATCTCCACCACCTAGCCCATCGGGCGCGCCTTGATGGGCAAGAAGGCAGGCGACGTGGTGCGCGTCGCCACTCCGGCCGGGGCGCGCACCTTCGAAGTGGTGCGGCTCCTCACGCTGTACGACGGGTAAGAGAGACCCCTTCGTGCCCACCTACACTCGCCTTCTGGGTCGCGGCGGCCGCTGGCTGCTGGAGCGCGTGGTAGAAGTGCTGGCAGCCACCGGCATCCATCCCAACGTCCTGACCGCCACCGGCTTGGCGCTGAATACCTGGGCGGCGGTGCTGCTGGCCGCGCACCGCTTCCGCCTGGCGGCGCTGATTATTTTCGTCGCCGGCCTGGTGGATATGACCGACGGGCGCGTGGCCGAGCGGCAGAAACGCCGTACTACGTTCAGCGCCTTTTTCGACTCCATGATCGGCCGCTACTGCGACATGGTGCTCTACATCGGGCTAATCATCTATTACGCCCGCATCGGGCGCGGTTTCTACGTGGTGCTGGCGGCGGTGGCCATGATGAGCTCTTTTCTGGTCAGCTACTCGCAGGCGCGCGCCGAATCGCTGATTCCCACCTGCCGGGTGGGCTTCATGGAGCGCCCCGAGCGCGTCATGCTGCTTATCCTGGGGGCGGCGTTTAATCGCCTGGCGCCCGCGTTGTGGATGATAGCGGTGTTCTCCACCTGGACGGTCGTTCATCGCATCGTCTTCACTTGGCGGGAGACGGCCGCCGGCCGCACCCTGCCCGCCGCCCCGTCGGCGCGCTAACGTACACAGAGGAAAACTGTGAGCAAATTGGCGCTGATGGTGCATGGCGGGGCCTGGGAGATTCCCGAGCCGCTGCGCGAGCCTTGTCGCGAAGGCTGCCGCCGGGCGCTCGAGCGCGGCTGGGCAGTCCTGACGCGAGGCGGCTCGGCGCTCGATGCCTGCGAGCAAGCGGTGATCGAGCTCGAAGACGATCCCGTGTTTGACGCCGGCCTCGGCTCGCACCTGAACCGTGACGGTCGCGTGCAGCTCGATGCCATTTTGATGGACGGGCGCACGCTGAAGTCCGGCGCCGTGTGCGCGGTCGAGCGCCTCCGCAATCCCATCCGCGTGGCCCGCCTGCTGCTGGAGCGCAGCGAGCACATGATGCTGGCCGGGCCGGGCGCCGAGCAGTTCGCCGTCGAGATGGGCGTTTCGCTCTGCAATCCTGCTGAGTTGGTCGTGGCGCGCGAAGTGGAAACCTGGCACCGGCTCAAGCATGAGAGCGATGCTGGCCGTGGCCGCTTCCAAGGCGAAGAGCGCTTGGGCACCGTGGGGGCAGTGGCGCTTGACGCCGAGGGCCATCTCGCCGCCGCCACCTCCACCGGCGGCACCGCCTGCAAATATCCCGGCCGCGTGGGCGACTCGGCCCTGGTCGGCTGCGGCTGCTATGCCGACCAGCGCACCGGCGCCATCTCCGCCACCGGCTACGGCGAGGCCATTATGAAAGTGGTGCTGGCCAAGGCGGTGAGCGACCTGCTGGCCGCCGGCCTTGAGCCACAGGCGGCTGCTGAAAAAGCTCTGGCGCTGCTCGGCGAGCGCACCGGCGGCAAGGGCGGGTTGATCATCGTAGATGCAGCGGGCCACTTTGGAGCGTCTTACACCACCTTACACATGGCGTACGGCTATCGCACTTCCGATTCACCCCAGCCCAGCGTCCACCTTTAGAGAAAGCCCTTTCCGGCTGCCTTCTCCCATTTGGGGAATTAATTCGAAGTCTTAAGCAAAGATCTTCTGGGTTTCCCCGCCAACTTATTGAGTAGAAAGGCCAGGGCCGACTGGCAGGGAAATTGCTGCCAACTCTAGGGTTACCACGGCCTGCGGAGGCCACACGGTGCGCGCGAAGGCTGCACTCAGAAAAGGTCCTCGGCGGACAGGTTTGGCCTTGGTGTTGCAACTCATCGCAGGACTCGGACTTCTCGCGCCCGAGAGGGCAGAGGCTCAAGTGCTCCTCACGGGCGAAACCGGGGGCAAGGGCTCGCAATCAATCATGGTCAGCGCCAACGCCATCGTCCCCAGAAACTACACCGTGCTGGCGAACGCGTGGGCCCAGTACGGCTACGGCCTGGCGAATCGCGCCGACTTGTTCGCGAGTTACGGCAACATCACCGCCTTCGGTCAGACCCAGCACTACGCCAGCGTGGGGTTGAACCTCGGCCTGGTGAAGCGCCAGCGCGCGGGCGTGGATTTGTCCTTCTACAACAACGCCAGCATCCCTTTCAACCGCCGGCACCAGTCTTGCACGGTGCTGCTGAATTCCGCCGTGATAGCCAGCCGCCCGGTGAAGTGGGGGCGGCGGTCAGTTACCCCCTATGGGGGTTTCAACCGACTGCATCCCCTCGAGCATCGCGCCGACAAGGTCTTCACTCCCGGAAAGGTGGTGCACTCCCTCATTGTCGGGGTAGCCGTCCCACTCAGCTCGGCGGTAACCCTCTTTTTGGAATACAACCCCGGACACTTGCAGCACAGCGCGGGCGCCGGAGTGCTCTACGTGCTGCCTCGCGGTGAGGAACCGAAAGGCCAGAGCGTCGCCCCATGACTCGGGAGCAAGATATCCCGCGAGGAACCCGGCCGATCCAACTGCTGACGCTGGCCGTGCTGCTGACCGGGCTGGCGCTGGCCTGGATGAGTTGGACGACCTACCAGTCCTATCGCGCCGGCCTGGAGATGCAACGCGGGTTGCGCATCGTAGAGATCCGCGGGGTGATTCTGCACCTGGATGAGGTCCTGACCATGTCGGCCCGCATGGCGGCGGCCACGGGAGAGCAGCGCTGGGAAGAACGGTATCGCCACTTCGAGCCCGAACTAGACGCCGCCATCAAAGAAGCCCTGCGGCTGGCCCCAGAGGCCGCCAGCGGCGAAGCGGCGGCCCAAACCGATGAGGCCAACCGCCGGCTGGTGGAGATGGAAAATCGCGCCTTTGACCTGGTGCGGAACGGCCGCCTCCGGGAGGCCCAGGCAGTCTTGTTCAGCGTGGAGTACGAAGAGCAGAAGAAGGTGTACGCCGCCGGCATGACGGTAATTTCCGCTCTGCTGCAAAACGCCGCCAACGCCGTCCGCGCCTCCCGCCAGCGGCAGGTCTTCTTCTCCATCGCGACAAGTAGCGTCGTGGTTCCCCTGTTGCTGCTGGGCTGGCTGGTGGTTTTGCGGACCATGCGCCGGTGGGAAACCGTGGTCTTCGAGGCCAATCGCCGCCTGGTGCAACAGACAGGTGAACTGGAGGAGTGGAATCGGAAGCTGGACGACAAGGTGGCGGAGCGGACCCGCGAGGCCGAAGCTGCCACCCAGGCCAAGAGTGAGTTTCTGGCCAATATGAGCCACGAGATCCGCACGCCGATCGACAACGTCATCGGCATGACTGAGCTGGCGCTCGAGACCGAACTCACTCCCGAGCAGCAGGAGTACTTGATTGCCGTGAGGGACTCCGCGCACTCCCTGCTGAGGGTCATCCACGACATCCTTGACTTCTCCAAGATCGAAGCCCGCAAGCTCGAACTCGACCTCCTGGAGTTCAACTTGCGCCACAGCCTGGACGAAAGCATGAAGATAGTGGCGTTACGGGCCCACGAGAAGGGGGTGGAGTTGGCCTGCCACCTGCCGCCCGACATTCCCACGGCTTTAGTAGGCGACCCCGGACGCTTGCGGCAGATCCTGCTCAATCTGTTGGGCAATGCCATCAAGTTCACCCAACAAGGCGAGGTGGTGCTGCGAGTCAAACTGGAGTCGCAGACCGACGACGAGGTCGTTCTTCACTTCGCCGTTCACGACACCGGCATCGGCATCCCTCCCGACCGGCAGCAGTTGATTTTCGAGGCCTTCGCCCAGGCCGACAGCTCCACCACGCGCCGCTTCGGGGGCACCGGCCTGGGGCTGGCCATCGCGTCGCGCTTGGTGCAACTGATGGGCGGACGCATCTGGGTGGAAAGCCAGCCCAGCCGTGGCAGCACCTTCCATTTCACCGCTCGCATCGGGTGCTCGCACGCCCCCCAAGTTAGGGAGCTCCCGGCCGACCCGGGAGCGCTCCGCGGTCTCTCGGTGCTGGTGGTGGACGATAACGCCACCAATCGCCGCATCCTGGAAGAAATGCTGTCGCGCTGGGGTATGCGCCCCACGTTGGCCGACGGCGGCCCGGCTGCGCTCGCGGCTCTGCAACGCGCCAAAGAGTCCCGTAACCCCTTCCCGTTGGTTCTTGTCGCTCTCACTATGTCGGAGATGGATGGCTTCATGCTGGCCGAGCGCATCAAGCAAGACCCCGAGTACGCGGGGGCCACCATCATGATGCTCAGCTCCTCCGGGCAGCGGGGCGACGCTGTCCGCTGCCGCGAGCTGGGGGTGGCAGCGTATTTGGTCAAGCCGGTTCGCCAGGTCGAGCTGTTCGAAGCCATTGTTCGGGTTCTCAGCCAGGCCCCGCGGGCCGGCGAGCCGCCGGCGCTCATCACGCGCCACACCCTGGGGGAAAGTCGCAGGAGCCTGCGGGTGCTGCTGGCGGAAGACAACGCCGTCAATCAGAAACTCGTTTCGCGTCTGCTGGAAAAGCGCGGGCACAAAGTTGTGGTGGCCGTGAATGGGCGGGAGGCGCTGGCGGCACTGGAACGGGAGGCTTTCGACCTGGTGTTGATGGACGTGCAGATGCCGGAGATGGATGGCTTGGAGGCTACCGCCGCCATCCGCGACCGAGAGAAACGCAGCGGCAGCCACCAGCGCAT
>CAYTXK010000049.1:0-1609 GCA_964441645.1 uncultured Acidobacteriota bacterium | reverse complement strand
TTTGACCGCCCATGCCCGCCGAGAGGACCAAGACCGTTGCCTGGCGGCCGGCATGGACGCCTATTTGGCGAAACCCGTAAAGGCGGAGCAGCTCTTTGTGGTGGTGGAAGCGCCGTTCGCGGTTGTGTCTGAGCCGGAAGACGGCGGCCCTCGCCCCGGGGCGACGGAATTGATAATTGACCGCGACGCGATTCTTAAGCACATGGGCGGCGACCCGGTGCTGTTGCAGGAAGCGGCCGAGGTGTTCTTCGAAAGCTATCCGGGCGAGTTGGCTCGGGTACGAGAAGCGGTGGCCCAGCGCGACGCTCGCGCCCTGCAGCGCAGCGCCCATGGACTCAAGGGTATGGTCAGCAACTTTACTCTCAAGGGGGCTTACGAGGCGGCGCAGAAGCTGGAAGACCTGGGGCTGAAAAGCCGGTTCCCCGAGGCGCCGGCTCTCTGCGCGCTTCTGGAGGAAGAGATGGCGCGTCTCCGCCAGGATATGGAGGTGTTGTTGCAGGAGGTCGCGCGATGAAGGTTCTGATTGCCGACGACGACCCGGTTTTCCGGCGTGTGCTCGAAGTTTCGCTGGCAGCCTGGGGTTATGAGGTAGTAACGGCCGACAACGGCGCGCAAGCGTGCCAGTTGCTCCAGGGAGCCGAGGCGCCCCGGCTGGCCATCCTCAACTGGATGATGCCGGAGATGGATGGCATCGATGTGTGCCGCCGCCTGCGCGGCCAGCCCACGCCCACTCCGCCCTATCTCATTTTACTCAGCGGCCGAGGGCACAGCGACGACATTGTGGCCGGGCTCATCGCCGGCGCCAACGACTACATCACCAAACCCTTTGACCGCGACGAGCTGCGGGCGCGCGTGGGCGTGGGGGTGCGCGTGCTGGAGTTGCAGGCCAGCCTGGCGGCGCGCGTCCGGGAGCTCGAGGAAGCTCTCAAAAATGTGCGGCACCTCCAGAAGCTACTGCCCATCTGCTCCCATTGTAAGAAAATCCGCAACGACCAGAATTACTGGCAACAGGTGGAAGGCTACATCAGCGAGCACACTGACGTGCAGTTCAGCCACGGCATCTGCCCGGAGTGCTTGACGAAGCTCTACCCGGCCCACGCCCAGCAAGTCATCGAATCCACGAAACCCATCGGCTGAGCCCTCAGAGAGCGCTGCGGCGCCATGCCCCCGACCGCCTTCGCCCACCATTCCGTAATGCGTTTGTTGGCGTTGTAATGGTTGACCCCAAGGGCCGGGGCGGCGTAGCATCAGCGCTTCCCCAAACTCCCGGGCGTGGGAGGGTGCCATGGCCATCAAAATCATCGTCAACGGAAAAGAACAGTTGGTGGACGCCAGTCCCGACATGCCGCTGCTGTGGGTGCTGCGCGACCTGCTGGGGCTGACGGGCACCAAGTTCGGCTGCGGGATCGCGCAGTGCGGGGCCTGCACCGTGCACGTCAACGGCGAGGCGACGCGCTCCTGCGTGACCCCGCTGTCGCTGGTCGAAGGGGCGCGCATCACCACCATCGAAGGGCTGTCGGCCGACGGCAGCCATCCCTTGCAGCGCGCCTGGGTGGCGGAAGAAGTGCCGCAGTGCGGCTACTGCCAGGTGGGCATGATTATGACCGCC
>CAYTXK010000048.1:0-11092 GCA_964441645.1 uncultured Acidobacteriota bacterium | reverse complement strand
GTCAGTGACCCGCTCCATGTCGGAGTCTTCGTAGATGGGCACCTCGCCTTCGTTCACGCCGCAGCGGACACGGAAGGGCGTGCGCAGGCGGTTGTAGGTCGTGTTGAAATGCCCCAGGCTTTGCAGGACGCGCTGGGCGGCGCGCACCGCCAGTTCGCGCTGGAGAAAACAGATCATCACGCCGTCGGGCGTCCAGGCCTGCTTCCAAGCGCCGTACTCTTTGAGAATTTTCTTCAGCATATCTTCGTAGGCGCGGAAGCTGACGGTCATGTCAGTGCTGTCGGCGCCTACTTTCATCTGTGTGGAACCCACAATGTCAATGGAGAGGAAAGTGCAGCCCTTGCGGCGTGCGCCCTTCAGGGCTTGCTCGATTTCCCGGTAGCGACCCAGCAGTTTTTCGCGCGCCTGCTCGGAATCTGGCGGCAGGGTCCCGAGCTTGATGTCTTCTGTTTTCGGACGGCCAGCGCGGGGCGCCGCGGCCACCGGGGCCGGCGCGACGGGAACCCGGGGTTTCTGAATCATCCAACGATGGAACGCCAGCAGGCTGGCGTTCAGCGCCTGCTGCACCACCCAGACCGCGAGCGCGAGACCCAGCGGCAGGTAGCGGCTGGCTGCGGGGCTCTTCCAGCCGAGCCAATCTCCGGCCAGCGTCACCGCCGCCGTTCCCCACTGGCGGATCCACTGGACGACCGCGGTGGATTCCAGACCGCGCGGGTGGAAAAACTGCAAGGCAAAGAGCGCGAGGAAAGCGAGCACGAACAACCACAGCAACAGGTTCAGCAGGTAGCGAACCGGCCGCGTGAATCGCAGGAGAACAGAGAATGCCGTCATTCGAGCAAACTCATAGCGGGCCGTGAAAGAGGAGGCAGGCGGTCTGCGACGACTTTCTTCACCCTCTCAGACTGACGGCGAGAATTATAAGCCGGCATCCGCGAGTGTCAAGGCTCATTGCCCGCGCTATTCTACGGTGACGCTCTTGGCCAGGTTGCGCGGCTTGTCAATCTCGCAGCCGCGCTGGTCGGCACAGTAGTAGGCAAAGAGTTGCAAGACCACGGTGGTGAGCAGCGGATAGAGGACGTCGAGCGTAGTGGGAACGCGTACCACGTGCTGGGCCAGGTTGGCGAGTTCATCCGCGCCCTCGCTGCCCACGGCGATCACCGGACCCTGGCGGGCGCGGATTTCCTGGATGTTGCTCAAGACTTTGGGGAAGACGTCGTCGCGAGGCGCGAGCGCTACGGTGGGGAAAGTGGGAGTGATGAGCGCGATGGAGCCGTGCTTCATCTCGCCGGCCGCATAGGCTTCGGCGTGGATGTAGGAGATTTCCTTGAGTTTGAGGGCGCCTTCCATCGCGATGGGGTAATGGTACTTGCGTCCGATGTAGAGGAAGTGGTCGTAGCCCGCGTAGCGCGTGGCCAGCGCTTTCACCTCCTCGGCCCGTTCCAGCACGCTGCGAATTTTCGCCGGCAGGGCTGCGAGTTCTCCCATCAGGCGGCGAGCCTCCTCTGCCGGCAGGCCGCGGCGCCGGCCGAGCAGGAGGGCGATGAGCACCAGCGAGGTGAGTTGCGCCAGGAAAGCTTTGGTCGAGGCCACGCCGATCTCGGGGCCGGCGTGCGTATAGACGCCGGCGTCGGTTTCGCGGGCAATGGTGCTCCCCACCACGTTCACCATGCCGAGGGTGAGCGCCCCTTGCTCCTTGGCCATCCGCAACGCCGCCAGCGTGTCGGCGGTTTCCCCCGACTGGCTGAGGACGAGCACGATGCTCTCGGGACCGATGCTGACTTTGCGGTAGCGGAACTCGGAGGCCAGCTCGGCTTCCACGTGCAGGTTGGTGAACTCCGAAAAGAGGTACTTGCCGTAGAGGCTGGCGTGGTAACTGGTGCCGCAGGAGACCAGGATCATGTGGCGGGCGCGGTCGAGGCGGTCGCGCACCATCTCGAGTCCGCCCAGTTTGGCCGTGAGGTGGGCGGGGTCGAGGCGGCCGCGCAGCGTGTCTTCCAGTACGCGCGGCTGCTCGAAAATCTCTTTCAGCATGTAGTGGGGGAAATCGCCCTTGTCCACCACAGTGGGGTCGATCTCGAAGCGCTCGCTCAAGCGGTCGACGGGAAAGTTGTCGGTGGTGACCAGCTCGTGACTGCCGAGGCACAAGCGCGCCACTTCGTTGTCTTCGAGATAAAAAAGCTCGTCGGCCTGACCCACCAGGGCCTGGGGGTCGGAGGCCGCCAGGTATTGCTCGCGGCCCTTGCCGATGACTATGGGGCTGCCGCGGCGGGCAACGATAATCTCGGTGGGGTGCCGGGTGTGCATCACCGCCAGCCCGTAAGTTCCCTGGAGAAAGTGCAGCATCTCCTGGACGGCACGCAGCAAGTTGGCCTGGTAAACCTCTTCGATGAGGTGGGCGAGGACTTCGGTGTCGGTTTCCGAGGTGAAGCGGTGGCCGAATTCCTGAAGCTTCTGTTTCAGGAGGGAAAAGTTTTCGATGATGCCGTTGTGGACGACGAAGATTTCACCCTTGCAATCACTGTGGGGGTGAGCGTTGGGCTCCGTGACTCCCCCGTGCGTGGCCCAGCGGGTGTGCGCGATGCCGCAATGAGAGGAAGGAAAGCGGCGGGCGATTTTTTTCTCTAGCTCCGAAATGTGGCCGACGGCTTTTTCGAGATAGGGTTTGGAGTCGGTGGCTAGAGCCAGCCCGCTCGAATCATAGCCGCGGTACTCCAGGCGTTTCAGCCCCTCCAGCAGAATGGGGCCCGCCTCTTCGCGTCCGATGTAGGCAACAATTCCGCACATGCCTTTCTCCCGGAGTCGGCGGCGTGCTCTCCCTCTGCGGCCCTTTCAGTCTAACGCCCGGCGTGCAATTCCGTCAACGCGCGGCGCTTTGTGAGAAAATGGAGAAGCAATGAAAACTGCCCGCCACGCCGCCTGGTTTCTGGCCGCCGGCGCCTTTCTTGTAGGGGTGACCCTTGCCGGCGCTGGCGAGAAGTCGGTGCGGGGGCGAGTATTCGAAGTGTTGGGCGACGGAGCTTTCCGGCTGGAGAACGGCCTGCTGGTAAAGCGCTCGCCCAGCACGGTGGTGTTGCAGGGCGGGATGCCGTACACCGGCCTTCTGCTCGTGGGTTTAGAGGTGGAAGCGACAGGTTCGATGCAGAGGGGCGCCGATAGCCTCGAAGCAGGGCGGGTGGTGGTTTTCGGCGGCGGGGAGGTCAGTGTGCAAGGGACGGCGGTAGTCGAGGAGCGCCGGGAAACCCCCGGCGGCGTTTTGATTCTCGCCGACGGCCGCAAGCTGCTCCTCTCCGCGCAAGCGCGGAGGCTTTCCGGAATACAGGCGACGGCGGAGACCGAAGAAGGCCTGTCGCCCGGGGACTTTATTTTCTACCGGGGCCGTTGGATGGAATCAGGCTGGGTGGAGGTGGCGGAGTACGCCACCGAGCCGAACCGCCTGGAAGAAAGAGAGAAAGCCCTCTACGACTCATTCCGTCCCACGGTGCTGCTGTCCAAGAATCCGGGAAAAGGAATCTCCCTGTTGCGCGTGGGCGGAAATCGCTACACCCTGCTCGATGACCGCGAAATGCAGCTTTATGTGGATCAGTTGGGAACCCGGCTCTCGCCGCCCTTCTGGCGGCAGCCGGAGGTGGCGGAGCGGCTCGGCTATTCGCTCTGGTTTCTGGTGGCCATGCATCCCGATCGCCAGGCGTCGGCCTTTCCGAGCGGTGTACTGGTGATTCATACCGGGTTGTTCCAGTTGGCCGAAAACGAAGCTCAACTGGCTTTTGCGGTGGGTCACGAGCTGGCGCACGTGCTCCAAGAGCACGCCTGGCGGGAATCGGGCTACCACCGCAAGAAGCTGCGGGCGTTGCGGTGGTCGACCGCCGGTCTCAGCTACGTGGTCGAAAGCGCCATCCGCGGGGGCTACCAGCGCGACCTCGAAGACCAGGCCGACCGTCTGGCGCTCTCCTACATGGCCCGGGCCGGCTACGACCCGCGCGAAGCGCTGAGATTCTTGCGACGCCTGGAAGAACGCCAGGAGGGAATTTCCTCCTTGCTGTGGGAAAAGCACCGGAGTTACGGCCAGCGGCGCCGGGCGCTGATGGACGAACTGGTGAAGTATTCCGCCCAAGGTCTGGCCTATGACTCTCTGAGCCGCACCAGCGCCGACTTCTCGCTGTTTCGTGGCCGCATCCCCACCGCCAGCTTGAAAGAGGGCCGCTAGACGGGCTTGGCAGGGCAGGCCCGGGCTAGGACTAGTACCCCCCCTTGGAAACACAAAGGGCTTGACAATCGAGGGGACAAAGGATGAAATAGCGGTACCCATAGGGGGGGCGTGGGAGATAAACGCCCAATTACAGGGAGGCTAGGCAACGATGAACCGCTCAACGATGGTAAAAGCAGCCGCACTGATGCTGGCACTGGTGTTGGGTCAGTTTCCAGTGTGGGGCATGAATACACCACTAGGAAAGGTCGTGCCGCGCACGGGCACCGCCTTGGTGAATGGCGGCGCCGTGCAACTGGAAACCACCGTCTTTTCGGGTGACACGGTTGCCACTCGCCTGGATGGGCTCGCTGTGGTTCTGTTGCCCCAGGGCGACCAGGTCCACCTCGGCCCCAATAGCGCTGCTACCCTGACCGGCAACGGCCAGGAACTGCTGGTAGCGCTCGAGCAGGGAATGACAATGGCCCGCAGCGGCAACGGCCAGGCGATTAGCGTCAACGCCCACGGCATCGTGGTGCGGCCGGACGGACCGGCCAGCTACGAAGTTGCCATTGACGGCAAATCTCTATTGGTGGCCGCCCGCTACGGAAACCTGGCGGTGGTGGCTGCTAACGGTTCTTTCGCTGTCCCCTCCGGCAAGGTGATGAAGTTTGAGCTTACGACCGAAACCTCGCCGACGACTCCGTCCGGTCGGGGCGCCAGCAACATGAGCCCCGGCGTGGCGCTCATCGCGGCTGGGGCGATTGGCGGTGGCGCAGCCGTGACGACGTTCCTCATAAACCAAGACGACATCAATAACCTGCAGGACGACCTGGCGGCCCAGCAGGCCGCTTTCGAGGACGCGTTGCAAGAGGTCTGCGATGCACTCGCGGCCGTCAGTCCGGCTGTTCCCCTGCCGTCGGGGTGCTAGCTGCTTGTGAGGTTGAAGGGGGGCGGGAGTCGCCGAGATGAGGTAGCTTTAGGCTACCCAGTCGGTCAAGGCTATGCTCGTTCCCCCAAGAAGTGGGGTTCCTTGTAGGTCCTCAGGGCCCGGCACTCCTCTAAATATTTCTCCCATGATTGTGTTGGTTTACATACTGCTCTTGTTTGCGCCGGCGCTCGCCGCTGCCCAGACCCCTCAGCCGCTTCCGTCCCCGGAGCTGCAAACCACTGAAGATTGGAACCGGCGTCTGCAGCAGTTGGTTCACTACACCGAGGGGCAGCAACCTCCGACTCCTCTCCTCCTGCAGGAATACCGCATCGGCCCGGAAGACTTGCTGGAGATTTCCGTTTTTGAAGCTCAGGAAATGAACCGGCAGCTCCGTGTGTCGGCGAGCGGCGAGATTTCCCTGCCGCTGGTGGGGTCGGTCAAGGCCGCCGGACTGACCGCGCAAGAGCTCGAAGTCGTCCTCCAGGAGCTTCTGCGCCGCACCATCATGAAAGACCCGCACGTGGGCGTTTATGTGCGCGAAATGCAAAGCCACACCATTTCCGTCTTTGGGGCGGTAAGGAAACCCGGTGTGTTTCAAATCAGGGGCGCGCGCACTTTGCTCGAAGTGCTCTCCATGGCGGAAGGGTTGGCCGACGAAGCGGGAGATAGCGTGCTGGTGATGCGCGGTGGTAGCATACCCGGCGCCTCACCCCGGGCGGCGGATTCCGACCCGCCCGCGGCCTCATCGGAAGCACCCACATCTGGTTCTGCTACGCCGCCCGAGCCCGACGGGCCGTCCCCGGACGCCGTGGCGGGCCAAAGCCTCACCATCAACCTCAAGAGCCTGCTGGAATCGGGTGACCCCGCTTCCAATGTGCCGGTTTACCCGGGTGACATTGTCAAAGTGGCCCGGGCGGGCATCGTCTATGTGGTGGGAGAAGTCAAAAAGGCGGGAGGGTTTGTGCTCCGCCAGAACGAGAACATCTCGGTCTTGCAAGCGCTGGCTCTGGCGGAGGGGCTGAACCGGACCGCGGCGCAGCGCAACGCCCGCATCATCCGCACCGACGAAAAGACGGGCGAGCGCTCAGAAATCCCCATTGACCTTTCACGAGTCCTGGCCGGGAAGGCCCCCGACCCGCTCCTCCAGCCGCGGGATATTGTCTTTGTGCCCAATAGCGCCGCCCGTAGCGCCCTCTATCGCACGGGCGAGGCGGCCATTTCCATTGTGACCGGCGTCATCGTCTGGCGGAGATAAGCGTGGACGAAGACACCAAGATTCAACGCTACGAGCCGGCCGCCCGCAGCCTGGAGCGCCGGCGCTCGTCGGCCGCAGCTCCCTATGCCACGCTGGAGATGAAGCATGAGCACGACCTGCTGGCCTACTGGCGGGTCTTGCAGAAGCGCCGCTGGACGGTGGTGACCATCTTCGGTGTTTTCCTCACCCTGGTGGTGTTTTGGACGGTGCGCCAGACCCCCATCTACCGCGCCACGGTGATGCTCGAAATTGAGCAGGCCAATCAGGGCATCGCCAACTTGCAGGAGCTGTTCACCACCGGAACCGATTTCTATTTCGAGACCTACCTCGAGACCCAGTACAACATCCTGCAAAGCACCACGCTGGCGCGGCGGGTGATAGAAAAGCTGCGGCTGGACCGGCTGCCGGAATTCAATCCCCCCCCCCGGTGGGGCTCCCGCCGCAAAGACCAGGCCCAGGCCGCTCCGCAAACCTTTGCTGTCGCCGGGGCCGGCGAGGACATTGACGCCGAGACTTATCAGGAGACCCTGAAGAACTTTTTCCTTCGCCTGAACATCCTCCCCGTCAAGCGCAGCCGCTTGGTGGAGGTCACCTTCGAGTCCTATGACCCGCAGCTCGCCGCCCGCGTGGCCAACACCATGGCCGCCAGCTACATTGACCAGAACCTGGAAGCCCGCTGGGCCGCCAGCCAGAAGGCCACCGAATGGCTCTCCCAGCAATTGCTCGGCCTCAAGAGCAAGCTGGAGAAAACGGAAGGGGAGATGCAAGCATACGCCCGCACCCACGGCCTGCTCTTCCTGGAAAGCGAGCAGGGGGGGTCGGAGAACATCGTCAATCAACGCTTGCGGCATTTGCAGGACGAGCTGACCGCCGCCCAGGCCAACCGCTATCAGAAAGAAGCCCTCTACCAGTTGGTGCAGTCGGGGAATTACGAAGCCTTGCCGGGAATCACCGACAACAAGTTAATGCAGGATTTGACAGTGACCCTGGCCCAGCTCAAGCAGGAACGCGCCCTCCTTTCCACCACCTTCACCCCCGATTACTACAAGGTCAAGCAACTGCAAAACCAGATGGACGAGATCGAGCGCGTGCTGACCGAGGAGCGGCAGCGCCTCGGGCGCAGCATCGTCAACGACTACCAGGCCGCCCTCAAGCGGGAGAAACTTCTCCGCCAGGCCTTCGAAGACCAGCAACACCAGGCGCAGCAAATTGCTGAAGTGTCCGTGCAGTACAACATCCTCAAGCGGGAAGTGGACACCAACAAGCAGTTGTACGACGGCCTTCTGCAACGCCTCAAGGAAACCGGAGTCTCCGCCGGCGCCAAGGCCAGCAACATCCGCGTGGTGGACTCGGCGGAAGTGCCCCGGCGGCCGGCCCGGCCGCGCGTCTTCCTGAACCTCGCCATCGGCGTGCTGCTCGGGGCCAGCCTGGGCGTGGGCGCGGCTTTTGTGCAAGAGTATCTCGACAACACGCTGAAGACCTCGGAGGATGTGGAGCGGTTCCTCAATGCGCCCGCGCTGGCGCTAATCCCCTCGGTCGAGTCCCTGAACAACCGCGGCGGCCGCATCTACGGCTACGGGCTCTATGGGCGCAGCAAGTTGCTGACGGGCGGAGGTCAGACGGCCCCGCAGGCCCGTGCCCCCCTGGCGCCCGTCGGCAGCGGCAAGTCTTGGTATCGCATTGACCGCGAAGGCCAGCAGTTTTCCGCCCTCTCGGAAGCTTTCCGCAGCCTGCGCACTTCCGTTCTGCTTTCCACCGCCGAGCGCCCGCCGCGCTCTTTGCTGATCAGCAGCTCGCAGCCGGGCGAGGGCAAGACCACGGTTTCCGTCAATCTGGCCATTTCGCTGGCGCAATTGGGGCAGCGCGTTTTGCTCATCGACGGCGACATGCGGCGCCCCTGTATCCACAAGGCCTTTGACGCCAAAGACACCGCCGGGCTGGTCAGTTACCTGACCGGCCAGCAGGAGTGGCGCCGCACCGCCCACCCCACCGACGTCCCCGGTCTCGACTTGCTGGTGTGCGGCCCGGTGCCGCCCAACCCCGCCGAATTGTTGTCGTCGGACCGGATGCGCACCCTATTGCAGGAAGCGATGGAGGAGTACAACTTCGTCGTCGTCGACTCTCCGCCGCTGCTGAGTGTGGCCGACAGCCGCGTGCTGGCGGCGCTGGTGGAAGGCGTAATCTTGGTGGTGAAGGGCGGCGACACCCCGCGCGAAGTGGCTCAGCGCGCCGAAGGCTATGCGCTCGATGTCGGCGCCAACCTCATCGGCGTCGTCCTCAACAACCTCGATGTCCGCGCCGGCAACTACTATTACTACCGCTACTACCGGTACGACTATTACGGCTACGGTTACCGGCAGGACCCCAAGGAAAAGACCTAGGCTGGGCTGGCAGGCGGGCCGTCGAAGCCCTGCCGGTTCCGAATCTCGAGGAGCCTCCGACCGCGATGGCCAAAATGGCGCAGGTAGGTCTGGTCGCCGCGCTGTTTGTGACGGTGGTGGCCTTCGGGGGCACTCAAGAGCTGGTTTTTTCCCTGGTGCAGGTTTTTCTGCTCAGTTTGTGTCTGGTGTTCTTCCTGACCCGCAGCCGCAGTGGCTCCGAAGCCGCGCCCTTTCCCATGCTTCCTCTGGCCCTGCTGGGGCTGGTGGTTCTGCAAGTGCTCCCCTTGCCGGTTTCCCTGGTAGGCTTTTTTCGCAGTCCTCCCGCGGGGGCCGCGGCTGCGAATTTCACCACGCTCAGTCAGGATGCCTACTTGACCCTTTCGCACTTGCTGTTTCTCGCCACCTGCCTCGCGGCGTTCTATCTGACTATCTGGGTCTGCCAGAGGCACGGGGTCCTGCGCGGGCTGGTGCTGGCTTTGCTGGGCTTGGCGGCCCTGGAGGCTCTCTACGGGCTGGTCCAGTACCTGGGGGGCTGGGAGTGGATTCTGCTTTCTCCCAAGCGGTTCTCTCTGGGCAGCGCCACAGGCACCTACGTCAACCGCAATCACTACGCCGGGCTGCTGGTGATGTTGATTCCCTTTGCGCTCGCTCTGACCTACCGCGAGTTTATGAAGCTGCGCACCGCGTTCCTGGCGCAAGAGGAAGCCGAGGGCGTCGGCGCGAGCCACGGGGACCCCTCAAAACTGGCCTTCTGGGTCTTTGTCTTGGTCATCCTCTTTACCGCCTTGATTTTTTCCAGCTCACGTATGGCCATCGTCGCCGCCGTAGTCACGCTGCTGGTGCTGCTGGCGTTCATCAGGACTACGGCGGAGCAGGGAAGAGGCTGGTTGGCCTTGAGCGTAGCATTCTTCTTGCTCGCCGCCCTCCTGGCCCTGTGGATTGGCCTCGAGCCGGTGATTTTCCGCTTCGAGCAAGTAGGGCAGGAGCTTGGCGAAACCGCCGACACCCGCCTGGCGATTTGGCGGGACACGCTGCACCTCATCGGCCGCTACCCGCTCCTGGGCTCGGGCTTCGGTACCTTCCCGGTGGCCTACACCCCTTTCCAGACCGCTTTCCCCGCCAAAATCGTCAATCATGCGCACAATGACTACCTGGAGTTGGCCTCGGACTTGGGCCTGCCCGGCGCCATTTTCTTTTTTGCTATGGTCATGGCCTTGTTGCGCCGGGCGGTGCTGCGCTTCCAGGACGGTGGCGAAGGCTTCGCGCCCACGGCTGCGCTCGGCTGCGCCGGCAGCATCCTGGGGCTGCTCTTGGTCAGCCTGACCGACTTCAATCTCTACATTCCCGCCAACGCCCTGGTCTTTTCCGTCATCCTGGGCATCACCTATTCCACCGTCCGTGACTCGGGCGGCGAGGTCTCGGCTTGATTCGCGCTCACACCGCAGGCGTTCGGTAGTTCAACCATTCCGTCACCGGTTTCCCCGGCGTACAATTTCCCGGTATTCGGCGGCGCTCAGCGGGGAGACGGCAATCGGCCGGAAAAATTTGAAGAGCTTCATCGCGCGCAGCTTCGGATTCGTCTTCAATTCCGTCAGCGGCACCGCGCGCTTGAGCTTGCGAACGGGAACCACATCCACCACCAGGTTCTTCTCCTGAAGTTCGGGATTCTGGTAGGGGTGGCTGGCGGTGCGCAGTTCGCAGTAGACGCTTTTCTCTGGGGCGGTGTGGTAGCCGAGGATGCGGTCGCCCTTCTTGATTTGTGCGATGTATTTCTGCGCCAGTGAGCCGAACACTCCGTCCCACACTTCGCGCTTGCTCTCGAATAGCGTGTCGTAATGATAGCTCTCGGGATCGCTCAGAAACAGCCACTGCTGCGCCATGTCAGCCTCCGCGCCGCTAGCTTGCGGATTCGCCGCCAGACTGTCAAGCCGCCGTGGCTGTGATAGACTGGCGTTTCCTTCCACCACCTCACCGCAGGAGGAGCGCCGATGCGCCGATCAATCTTACTTCTGATTCTGTCAGCTTTTGTGGTTCTGCCTGCCGTCCAGGCTGCGGCCCAGGAGGCGGCGGCGCCGCCCAGCCCCTCGCAAGAACTCCTTGCTACATGGAACCGCGAGGCCAAGAAGCTGATCGACATGGCGGAAGACTTTCCCGAGGACAAGTACGATTACCGCCCCACGCCCGAAGTGCGAACCTTTGCCGAACACCTGCTGCACATCGCCGGCTCAAACCAGACCATGCTGGCGGCCGCCCGCGGCGAGAAGGCCCCCGAGGGGCATCTGACTCGGGAACAGTTCAAGACTCGGGCGGAAGTGGCGGCCGTGGTGAAGAAATCGTTCGAA
>CAYTXK010000047.1:3614-11298 GCA_964441645.1 uncultured Acidobacteriota bacterium | reverse complement strand
CCCGCACCTGCTCGGGTGACATATAGGCCACCGTGCCCACCGTAGTCCCAGGGCTGGTCAGGTGCTCATCCGCGGTCTGCGTGGCTGTGGCCCCCCGCGCCTCCGCCACGGTTTGAGGCGCCAGCTTCGCCAGTCCAAAATCGAGAACTTTGGCCTGGCCGCGGGCGGTGACGAAAATGTTGGCCGGCTTGATGTCGCGATGAACAATGCCTTTGGCGTGCGCCGCGTCCAGGGCGTCAGCGATCTGGGTGGCCCACTCCAGCGCTGGCTCGAGTTTGACCGGCTTGCCTTCGATGCGGTGCTTGAGGGTCTGCCCCTCCAGCAGCTCCATCACGATGAACTGCTGCCCCCCGTGCTCGCCGATTTCGTGGATGACGCAGATGTTGGGATGGTTGAGCGCCGCCGCCGCCCGCGCTTCCCGCAAAAAGCGCTCCAGCGCCTGTTTGTCCTGGGAAACTTCTTCGGGCAGAACCTTGAGGGCCACAGCCCGGCCGAGAACCGTGTCCTCGGCTTTGTAGACCACGCCCATCCCGCCCCCGCCGAGCTTCTCGACGATGCGGTAATGGCTGACTGTGGTTCCGATCAAGAATCCCTCGCGCTGCAGGACTGCCGACCGCAGGCAGCCATCTTAGGTAAGCCCGCCACCCAAGTCAACGCGCGTCCTTGCTTCCGCGCCTCTCTGCCTTCGGGGCGCGCTCTTAGCGCGGCAGCGGAGCGGTCAGCGACCCGATGGCGCCCGACTCCGCGTCCCGTACCACAACTCGCAGTTGTTCCGCCCCCGTCACCAGTGCCAGCCGCGTCGTCAGGGTCAGCCCGCGCTGGACCTTTTCATACTCGGAAGGGCTAAGCTTGAGGTCGAAGGGCTTGTAGAGGGTTGAGATCGTCTCCCCTTCGGCGCTCAGTAGCACCAGCAGGATGTCGAGCGTTCCCCCCCAGCCGTCACCCGACTTTGCCAATGTCAGGTTGCTGGGATCAACTTGGAGAGCCACCGTAACCCCTTCTGTGTAAGCGGGGTCGGCCGCGGCGGGCGCCAATCGTACCGTAAGCCCAAGCGCTGTGCTGTCCAGCGGACTCCAGAGCGCGTCCCGCAGCGCTGCCTGGCGACTGGCTTCGTCCTGGCGCGGCTCCGCGAAGGCGTAATAGCCGTGCCGGTGGCGGGCGCGCAGGCCGGGTCGTTTCACTTTCACCTTGAGGCTGCGGAACGCGCCGTTCCACTTTCCGTGCTGGGGGTAATACCCCAGTAGGTAGCTGACCCGCGAGTCGTCAATAGCTTCCCGCACGGCTCCTTTAATGTCGTTGGTATTGTAGAAGGCCTCGCCGCCGGTGCGGTCAGCCACCAGCCGCATCGTGTCGTGCGTCTCGCCAAGTTGGCGCGCGGGGGCCACGTTGACCGGGATGACGCCTTGGTTGTCGACTGGCAGAGGCTTGCCGCTGGAATCTAGCGTCTCGCGCGGGTGCACGGTCAGTCGGACAATCAGGCCCCGAGCGTCTACGGGGTAGATCGCCAGGTTGCCGCTATTTACGGCGCGCAAGGCGCGCTCCACCGCGTCGGCGTGCGGGCGGAATTCCGGTGCCCTGTGCTTCTGCAAATTCTCGAGGGGCTTCCCCACAAACAGGGGGAAGGCGGCCGACACCCACACCAGGTTTTTCCGCCCCGGCAGCCGCGCCAGATGATTGGCGATGGCCTCGATGGCTTGGAGCGTGAGCCCGATGCGCTGAGCGGCCTGGTCGTAGGCCACTTTCTTGCCCGTTTCTCGCAGCCACCTCTCGATGTCAAATTCGCTCTCACCGCTCTCAAAAGATGAGCTGGCAGGCGCCGGCCGGTACACGCCCGACGGCGTCGTGGTGTCTAACTCGGTCCCGGGGCGGCCCTTGTAGCGGTCGAGGGCGCGCAGGAGCGAACTGGCATCGCTGGTGAAGTCGTGGAGCACTCGCAGACGCCGCCCCAGGGCATAGAGAGCTACCCGGTCCTGGGGCTGGAGCTGCTGAAGGAACTTGATGATTTGCTGCCGCGCGTAAACCTGGTCCGTAATGGGCGTATTCAGTCCGTCGAGAAGAATCACTGTGACGCTGGTCGGCACCCCGCTCCGGTGTTCCAGCCGATTCGAATAAGTGCGGGGCGGCAGCGGCGCCGGCGATGCCGGTAGGGGCTCATTCGAGTTAACGGCAAAAACCTTGATGGGCTGTTCCTCGCCCTCCTCGAGCAGGATGAAATCGTCGCGGGTCAGGTCGGCGACTGGGCGGCCTTCCTTATCCTGCACTACCACGCTGACTTCCACCAGCCGCGTGGTGACCCGTACGGTCGGGGGCTCAGCCGGCGCTTGGGCAAGGACGATCCCTGCCCAGCCGCCCTGGCCCAGAACCAGGCTGCAGCCTAGAAGAAGTGACAAGGCTGGGCTAGGCTTTCTCATGTGGGGCCTTGCGTGTTGGCCATCGTAGGCTCCCCCGCTGCACCAAGTCAACGCGCTTCAACCCCCTCCTGTCATCCCGAGCCCCGATCCCGAAGGTTCGGGATTCGGGGCGAGGGACCTGCTTTTCGTGCTCGGGCGCTTAGTTCCCCAGGGCTTTGACGCGGGCTTGGAGTGTGCGGGTGATTTCGGCCGCATCAGCCTTGGGCGGGAACTCCACCGGCGCGCCCAGGGTGACCGTGACCGCACCCGGCCGCGCTACTCTCTTCCCGGCCTTCCTTAGCTCGAACAGGCCCTCGATGCGCACCGGCAGCACGGGGAGGCGGAGGTTCTGGACCAGGAGCCCGATGCCGGTGCGGAAGGGCGTTATCTCCCCGTCGCGCGTGAACTCCCCTTCCGGAAAAACCAGCACGCTGTAGCCGCGGTCGGCGCATTCGCCGGCAAACTGAAAGCTCTCGCGGAAGCCGCTCTGCCGCGGCAAGGGAAACACATTGAAAAGAGCGACGGCCAGCCAGTAGCCCAGCCGGTCGAGCATGCCCCCGCGCCGCATCGCTTCCAGCTCCTCGGCCTGTGCGGAAACCGCCAGCCGGTTCCGCCAGCGCGCCGGCAGCGCCGCCAGAATCATCCCCACATCAATAATAGAGGTATGGTTCGACACCACCAGCACCGGGCCTTTGAGCCCGCGCAGCTTTTCCCGCCCCCGAATGCGGGGATACCCCAAAAGCAACGTGGCCGGCCAAACCAGTAAATAATAGATGACCGCCCGCAGGCCGTTCACCAGACCGTGCAGGGCCCAGCGCGGGTAGTGGTATTCGAAGGGCCGCCCCGCGGGCTGCCGCAGCATCGCCTCGAGCTTCCCCACCGTGGTCGCGCCGAAAAGCGCGTTTCATCCAAGTCCACCTGAAACCGGTCTTCGAGCGCGCTCAGCAGCTCCACGCGGTCGAGCGAGCTCAGGTTCAAATCCGTCTCCAGGCGCGCCGTGGGCACGAGCGCAGCCGGAGCCCGGCCGGTTACGCGCCCAATCAGCTCCGCCAGGCTGCCTCGGGGCGCCGCCGCCGGCGGTAACTCCCGCAGCCGCTCCTCGACCCACTTCTGAATGACGTTAGTCTGCGGTTTCTGCGTGGAGGTGCGCGGAAAATCGCCGTACGGCCATACAAAATACGTCCGAATCCGTTGAAAGTCGCCCAGAGATGCATTGGCCCGCTGCACCACCCCTTCAACCGTATCCTTTTCACTTTCGCGTAGGAGGAGTACCGCGCAGGGCTCGGCGTTGCCGTTGCGCGGCCGCGCCACCACGACGCAGTCGCGCACTTCCGGTTGATTTCGAAGTGCTTTCTCCACATCTTCGGGATAGATGTTCATCCCCTCGGCGGTGACGATGACGTTCTTCTGCCGCCCTTTGAAGTAAAGGTTGCCTTCGGCGTCGAGCGCGCCCAGGTCGCCGGTGTGGAACCAGCCTTCCTCGCCGCGCACCGGCCGCAGTTCGCGCCCCCCGGTGGTGAGCGAAGCCGAACCATGCCAGTAGCCGGCGGCGATGCTCTCCCCGCGCACCAGAATTTCTCCGTCCTCAGCCAGCTTCAGCTCCCGGCCCGGAAGCACTTTGCCGATCGTGCCCTTGCTCAGGCGAAAGGGATGATTCACGCTCACCAGCGAGGTGGTTTCCGTCAGGCCGTAGCCCTGAATGACCGCGTAGCCCAGGCGGCTCCAGAAGCTCTCGACTTCGGCGCTGAGCGTGGCCCCGCCGGAAATCAGCGCCCAGAATTTCCAGCCCAGGCGGCGGTGAATCTCGCGAAACTGCCACCAGCGGCGTAGAAAATGCGCGCCGGCGGCCGCGGCCAGTTGCGAGCGGAACCAGTCGAGCCGTCCCGCGGCCTCGAAGTCCCGTTCAAGTTTTTCTTTCAGAGCCTCGAGGAGGCGGGGCACGGCCACCAGCACCGAGACGCGTTCTCTTTTTACCGTGCGAATGATCTCGGCGGGGTTCAAGCTTTCCTGAAAAATCACCGTCCCGCCCAGCAGCGGCGGCACCAGCAGGCCGAGGAATTGCCCGAAGACGTGGCTCAGTGGCAGCAAATTCAGGAAGCGAAGGGGATGCACGAGCCTCTCGTACTTCAAGTATTTCTGGATTTCGGCTTCGAGCGGTTCCAGGTTGGCGAGCAGGTTGCCGTGGGTGATGACGACGCCCTTGGGGTCGGCCGTCGTTCCCGAAGTAAAAACGATCTGCGCGGTGTCACCGCGATTAACTGCTGGCAGGGGGTAGGGAGTGCGCGCCTGAGGCGCCAGGACTTCGCCGAAGTTCTCAAAAAGCAATTGAGCCGCCTCCGGCAAATGACGCGCCAGCTCCCGTGAGCCAATCAGGAGCTTGGCCTCCACCTGCTGGTAGACGCGCCGGGCAAATTCGGGCGAGGCGATCTGGTCCATCGGAACCACCACCGCCCCGCGCAGCAAGGTGCCCCAAAAGGCGGCCACCCACTCGCCGCAGTTTTCTCCCCACAGCAGCACGCGGTCGCCCGGCGCGATTCCCCGCCTTTCCAGCTCGCGGGCCAACTGGCTGGAGGTTTCGCCGAGGTCGCGGTAGCTCCAGCGCCGCGTGCGATAGCCGCGTGGGTGGGCGCAGGCGATTCCCGAGCCGTGCCGGCGATGAAACTCCAGATATTCGAGCAGCGACTGGCGCGGCATCCTGCCCGTCATATTGGCACGCGGCTCGACGCCGCACAACTGCGGGCATCCTGTTACGATTAACGGGTCACGCTGTCATGAATTCGAACACCCCACGATCGTGGAGGTTCGTGGCCCCGCGGCTGCTCCGCAACGGCCACGCCATGACGCTGGCCTCGACGCTCTGGCCGCGGCGCTTCCCGCACCTGCCTCGGGCCGAGGCTCGTCTGATCGAAGTCGAGCCCGGCACGCGCGTGCGCCTTGACTGCCACTGGCAGCCCGAGCCCGCCCGGCGCCCCACACTGGTGCTGGTGCACGGGCTCGAAGGCTCGAGCGAGTCGGGTTATATCCTCGGCACGGCCGAGAAAGCCTGGCGCGCGGGATTCAATGTCGTTCGGATGAACGTCCGCAACTGTGGCGGCACCGAGCATCTGACACCCACGCTGTACCACTCCGGCTTGAGCAACGACATCGAGGCGGTTGCTCGGCAACTCGCGGCGAGCGAGGGTCTGAGCGAGCTTCATCTGGCCGGCTTCTCCATGGGCGGGAACCAGGTGCTGAAGCTCGCGGGCGAATGGGGCGACAGCCCTCTTTCGACGGTAGCGAGTGTGGCCGCCGTCTCCCCGGCGCTCGACCTGGCGCGCTGCGCCGACGCCCTCGACCTCCCCGAAAATTTCCTCTACCAGTGGCGCTTCGTTATCGGCCTCAAGGCGCGCCTGCGGCGCAAAGCGCGTCTGTTCCCCCAGCTCTACCGCACCGAGGGACTCGCGCGAGTGCGCTCGGTGCGCGGGTTCGACGACATGTTTACCGCGCCGCATTTTGGCTTCGGCACCGCCGTCAATTACTACGCGCAGGCCAGTGCCCTGCGGGTGGTGAGCCGCATTTCCCTGCCCACCTTCATCCTGGCCGCCGAAGACGACCCGTTCATTCCCATTGTTTCCTTCCGCGATCCCGCTCTGCGAGAAAATCCCCACATAACGCTTCTGACGGCCTCACACGGCGGCCACGTCGGATTTCTTGCCAGCGCCCTGCCCGGTGAAGACCGCTTCTGGGCGGAGACCCGGGTGGTGGAGTTCTCGCGGCTCCACTCGCGATTGCTCTAAAAAGCGGGCCTGAGCGCATTCCTCGCCGCTACTGGCCCTGCATTTGCTCATTTGTTTGCCTCGCACCCTTGTGCTATAGTCCGGCGCATTCCCCGGTAGAAGGAGCCCTGTGTGAGCGCCAGAACCTTCAACTACCTTCTCATTGCGCTCGGCGGACTGATGGTGGTGGCCGAGTTGGCCCTGGGAGCGGCCACGGGCTTCGATTTTGCTCTTCTGGGAGTCGCGGTGGCCGCCGGGGGCGCCGTGGGCCTGTTCTTCAACTCCATCAAAGTGGGCCTGTTTGCGGCGGGGGCTTTCTCCTTTGTTTATTTTGTCTTTTTCCGCAAGTGGATTCGCTCCAAGCTGACGGCCACCGGCCGCCCTACGATTGTGGACGCGGTTATCGGACGCACGGCCATCGTGACGGTTCGCATCGCCCCGAATGAACCCGGACAGGTAAAGGTGAACGACGAGATCTGGCGCGCGGCTCTGGCCGCGGGCGCGGATGCGGCGCGCGAGCCCGGCGCCGCGGTTCAGGTGGAAGCTATAGACGGAGTGACATTGCTGGTTAAGTAAGTCGCAAAGGAGAACGTCCGTGCTGACTATTGTGCTTTTTGTTTTCGCCCTGATTGGCCTGGTGACCCTGGCCCGGTCGGCGCGCATTGTGGCTCAGTACCAAAAAGGGTTGGTGATGCGCCTGGGGAAGTACCACGGCGCGGTGGACGCCGGGCTTGTCTTCCTGATGCCTTTCGTGGATGAGTTGATCCGCGTCGACCTGCGGGAAAAAGTCATCAACGTGGAGCCGCAGAAGGTCATCACCAAAGACAACGTGACGGTGACGGTGGATGCGGTGGTTTACTACAAGGTGGTCGACCCCTTCAAGGCGGAATTCTCCGTGCAGGACTTCGGCTACGCCTGCACGACGCTGGCGCAGACCAACCTCCGCAACCTGATCGGCGACCGCACGCTCGATGAGACCCTGGTCGCCCGCGATATGATCAACACCAACCTGCGCAACGTGCTCGACGAAGCCACCAACGCCTGGGGCGTCAAGGCCACCCGCGTCGAAGTGCAGAAGATTGAGCCGCCGCACGACATCACCGAAGCCATGTCCCGCCAGATGAAAGCCGAGCGCGACAAACGCGCCAGCATTCTGGAGTCGGAAGGCATCCGCCAGAGTCAGATCCTCCAGGCGGAAGGCGCCAAACAGTCGGAAATCCTGCACGCCGAGGGCGACGCCCAGGCGCGCATCACCCGCGCCAACGCCGAAGCCGAAGCCATCCGGCTGGTCTCTACCGCCGCGGAAACGTACTTCAAAGACCGCGCCGAGATGATGCGGCGCCTGGAAGTGCTCAATAACACCCTGAGCCAGAACACCAAGTTCATTCTGCCCTCGAACGCCGACATCGTAACCGTGCTGGGCCTCGACTCGGGAGCCGGCGGGCCCTCGGTCCTTCCGCTCAAGACCGGCGGCAAGGCGGGAGCGGGGGCGTCCAATCCCGGCCACAGCGAAAGCCTTCACAAACCGTAAGCCTTTCA
>CAYTXK010000047.1:0-3604 GCA_964441645.1 uncultured Acidobacteriota bacterium | reverse complement strand
TGGCCGGCACTATCTTTGGGCTCCCAACTTCTCTGCTTGAGGTGCGCTCCATGAAACACCTTGACGTCATCGCCGCCATCCTGACCGTGGGGTTCTATTCCAGCCGCGGGGCGGCTATGAGCCTGCCGCAGATCATCGCCACCTACAATGAAGTCCGGGCCTTGCTGGCGGCCGAGCTCGCGGCCAAGAAAAGAAAGAAGAAGTAGGGTTTCGCGAGGCACGGTTCGGCCTCGACCGCAGCCAACCTCCGGCATCCGTGCTCCAACGCGCCGCATCCAAGAGGCATAAACGCTGTGAGGAAAGAGATACGGTGAGTCCTGCGCGACTTCTCCGCCACGGCGAGCGCCGCCCTCTTGGCACGCGGCTCCCCCTGGTATTGTTTCTAGCGGTTCTGTCGGTCGCCCCGCCCGCTTTCCCCCAGAAACCGGGGCCCGGCGCAACCCCCCCGGCTCCTGCGCCCCCGAGTTTTCCCGTGGGCCAAATCATCCCCTCGGTGCCCACGCAAGCCGACCCCGGGCAAACCTTCGCCCTGTACCTGCCGCCCCAGTACGACCCGGAAAAAGCCTGGCCGCTCATCATCGCTTTCGACCCAGGGGCGCGAGGCAGCGTCCCGGTGGAGCTGTTCAAGCCGGCGGCGGAAAAGTACGGCTACCTGGTGGTGGGCTTGAACAACTCCCGCAACGGACCTCTCCGTGACCAAGTTGAAGCGTTTCGCGCCGTCTGGAACGACGTGCTGGTGCGTTTTTCTCTCGACGCGCAGCGACTCTACGCCGCGGGCTTTTCCGGGGGCGCTCGCACCGCCTCCTACGTGGGGTATGCTTGTCCGCACTGCTTCGCGGGCGTCATCGCCTCGGGAGCCGCTTTTTCCGACCAGGTTCCTCTTACCAAAGAGCTTTCCTTCGCTTACTTCAGCACTGTGGGGTACTACGATTTCAATTTTGGGGAACTGGTCCGCCTCCACGAGACGCTCGACACGCTGGGGATTCCCAATCAACGGCGGGTATTCGACGGCGTCCACCAATGGGCGCCCCCGGAAGTGCTCACCGAGGCCGTGGAATGGATGGAGCTCGAAGCGATGGCTCGCGGCGCCCGCGAGCCGGACCCTGCCTTCGTGGCCGACCAATGGACGCGCGCCGAAGCGGCCGCTCGTGCCGCCGAAGAGCAGCACGACCTTTTCACGGCCTATCTGGCCTACAAATCCCTGGCGGCGGATTTTTCCTCTCTGCGGGATGTCTCCGCGGCGCGCGCCCGCGCCGAAGAGCTCGGACAGTCCTCGGAAGTCCGCGCGGCCCTGCAAAAACAAGCGCAGCAGATAGAAAAGCACCGCCAGCTGACGCGCGAGCTAGTTGAGCAAATCCCCGCTCTCAACACCACTCCCACCGAGCAAATGGTCAGGGTCGGGAGAGTGCGCTCACGGATAGCCGAGCTGCGCGAGCGGCGCGAGCGCGAAACCGACCCCGAGGAGACGACGGTTCTGCGGCGCGCCTTGAGTTTCATCGTGGGCGCTTATTTCGAGACCGGCCAGCATTGGACACGGGAGCGGAATTTCCCTCTGGCGGCGGTGTATTACGAGGTGGCCGCGGAAGGCGCGCCCAAGAGCCCCGGGGTGGAGTACAACCTGGCCTGCGTCTATGCGCTGGCAGGACGGAAAAAAGACGCGCTGGCGGCGCTCGGCCGCGCCGTCGAAAAAGGTTTTACGGACGTGGCCCAACTGGAAAGCGACCCCGACCTGGCGGCGATTCGTTCAACGCCCGAATACAAAAAACTGGTCGAATCTCTCGCCGGGAAATAACGCCGCCCTCGTCACTCGGATACGGGAGCTGCAGGTCTGCTCTATGGCTTGTTGAGTTGCACGAAGGAGTCTGCGGGCTTTTCCGGGGCTTGCCCCAACGAGGCTGCGGGCCCGTGCAAAGCTTCCTGGGGCACCTGGAGGTCCGGCATGGGCGCGGCGTGAAACACTCGCACGCAAGGCCGCGCCAGCCACCCCGCCCAGGTAGCGGCGCGGTTCTCGCGGGCGCTGTCGGTGGCGATGCCGGTGTTGGCAAACATCTGACGGTACATTTTCGACATAAAGACAAAGGCCAGCCGGTTCCGGAGCGAGGGCAGAAAGCCAGAGCGTTTCCAAACCAGACCCAGGCTGTAGAACCGATCCCAAACGCTTTGGGTGCGCTGGCGGATTTCGTCGGCGGACATCGCCGGGTGCGCGGTGTACACCTTGGGCCGCAGGCCTTGCGGGATCAGCCAGTAGCGAGTCAGCGGAACACCGGCAATGCGAGTGGGGTCGCTCGCCATGTTCTTTTCCCAGCGCTGGAAATCCACCGTCCCCGGAAAAGGCGTCAGGATCACGAACTGCGCTATGGTCACGCCCGCCTCCTGCGCCAGGGCAAGCGTGGCCTCAAAAGTGTCCGGCCGGTCGGTGGGCAACCCAAAGATAAAGGAGCCCAGCACGTGCACGTTGTGCCGCCGAAATTCTCGCAGCCGGCGCACCAGATCTGGGCCGGCCGAGTTGAAGTCTTTGTAAATCGCCTTGAGGCCTTCCGGGGTCACGGATTCAATCCCCACCAGCGCCCCCCGGATCCGCGCCCGTTGCATCGCCTCCAGGAACTCGGGGTCGTCGGCCGCTTCCATGGTAATTTGGGTGAAAAAGTACGTACTCTTGGGGAGTTGGGCGAGGCGTTCCATCAGCCGAAATCTTTCGTCGCGCAGGGCCTGAAGCTCGGCCAGCCGCTGATGGTTGTTGGTCTTTGCCGCCAACTGCAAGTCAGCGAGGGTTACGGGATAGAAGTTGTCGTCGGCCAGGATGATGAATTTGAACCCCAGCCGGCGCAGCTCGACAATTTCCTCCAGTATGGGGTCGGAACCCCGTTGCCGCGGCTCCTGTCCATCCGTGCGCCAGACCGAGCAAAACGAGCAATGCTTGGGACACCCGCGCACCGTCTGCACCGAAGCCCACATGTACCGGTTGGCGGGCATCAAGTCCCAGCGCGC
This sequence comes from uncultured Acidobacteriota bacterium, assembly GCA_964441645.1. Classification (GTDB taxonomy): domain Bacteria; phylum Acidobacteriota; class Terriglobia; order Acidiferrales; family 2-02-FULL-67-57; genus CAYTXK01. The sequence goes on along the minus strand of CAYTXK010000047.1, from coordinate 616 downwards.
CGGCAGGAATTGATCGGCCCCCAGGCGGCCGCCGTCGTAGATGCGCTGGGGCCCTCCGTTGGCGCAGTCGGCCAACACCTTCGCCCAAATCACGTCCCCGTCGCCCTTGACCGCGGCGTGAGCGCCCCCGTATTGGTGGGTCTCCTCCGGATAGAGGCTGGCGTGAATGCCCCCGAAGACCACGGTGGCTCCTCGCTGCCGGGCTAGGCGCCCGATTTCGTACCCGCGCAGGGCGCTGCCGCTGTGAATGCCGATTCCCACTATGTCGCCCGGCTGAATCTGCTCAGGATCGAGCCGGGCGATCGTCTCATCCACGACGTGAGGGTCTCCGAAGCTGCGCGGGGTGGCCGCGGCAATGACGTACAGCCAGCGCGGCGTAATAACCCCTACGCCGAACGACAGGTGATTAGGATTGACGAGATGTACACGCACAAAAGAGACTCGCGCGCATACTAAACTACCGCTCCCGGCAAGTCAACAACCCAAGGCGTGGGCCAGCCAAAGGCTCCGCAGTGTGGTTTTGGCGTACCGAAGGAAAAGTGGGGGGGGCTGGGGGGATTCGAACCCCCGACCCGCGGTTTAGGAAACCGCTGCTCTATCCAGTCTGAGCTACAGC
>CAYTXK010000046.1:9581-11363 GCA_964441645.1 uncultured Acidobacteriota bacterium | reverse complement strand
GCGGCTGAAGCCCGGCGAGAAGATGGTCGAATACCAGGAGCCAGCCTGATATGCCCCTAAAAACCTATCGTCCCACCACCCCGGGGCTGCGCCAGATGGCGCGGCTGGTGCGCCCGGAAGTGACTCGCGACAAGCCAGAGAAGAGCCTGCTCGAGCCGCTGCCCAAATCGGGGGGCCGCAACAGCCTGGGCCGCATCAGCATCTGGCACCGCGGCGGCGGGCACAAGCGCCTCTACCGGCGGATTGATTTCCTGCGCGACAAAGAAGGCGTCTCGGCGCGCGTGGCCGCCGTTGAGTACGACCCCAATCGTTCGGCCAACATCGCTTTGTTGCACTACGCCGACGGCGAGAAGCGCTACATCCTGCATCCGCTGGGATTGAACGTCGGCGACCGCGTGGAAGCGGGTCCGAAGGTGGACATCCTGCCGGGGAACGTGCTGCCTCTGCGCGCCGTTCCCACCGGCACGCTGGTGCACAACGTGGAGATGCGCCCGGGCAAGGGCGGGCAATTGGTGCGGGCTGCCGGAGCGTCCGCGCAGGTGGTGGCCAAGGAAGAGGCGCACGTCCTGCTGCGGCTGCCCTCGGGAGAGATTCGCAAAGTGTTGCCTGGTTGCCGAGCCACTATCGGCCAGGTGGGCAATCTCGACTACGATAAAGTGGTGTCGGGCAAGGCCGGCCGGACGCGCTGGCTGGGGCGCCGGCCGACGGTGCGCGGCGTAGCTATGAACCCGATTGACCACCCGCACGGCGGCGGCGAAGGTAAGACAGGCGAGGGCGGCACGCCCAAGACTCCTTGGGGCAAGCCGACCCGCGGGTACCGTACCCGCAATAATCCGCGCACCGACCGCTTCATCGTGCAACGGAGAGACTAACCGATGCCGCGCTCGATCCGCAAAGGGCCGTTCATCGACACGCACCTGCAGGAAAAGGTGGAGGGGATGAACCGGCGCAATGAGAAGAAAGTCATCCGCACCTGGTCGCGGCGCTCTTCGGTGATTCCTGAGATGGTGGGGCACACGATTGCCGTGCACAACGGGAGGAAATTCATCCCGGTTTACATCACCGAGAACATGGTGGGACACAAGCTGGGCGAGTTTGCCGCAACGCGCACCTTTCGCGCTCACGGGGTGCGCGGAGCCGCCGAAGCGGCTGCCGCGGCCGCAGCCCGGGCGGGAGCCCCCGGAGTACCGGGAGCGGCGGCGCCGGCGGCTGCTGCACCGGCGGCGGGTGGCGGGGCCGCGCCGAAGAAGGAAGGCTAGGGATATGCCGCCGAAGGAACCAGCTTCAGCCGGGAAGAAGACTGCGGTGGGCGGCAAGGGTCGCGCTGCGGCGCAACCGCCGCGCACCTCGCGGTTGTTGCGCCGGCGCAAGCCAGAGGCCCCGGTGTCGGCGGCGGTTCCTGTGGAAGCGCGGGCGCTGGCGCGGTTTGTCCGCCTTTCGCCGCAGAAGGTGCGGCTGGTGATGGACTTGATCCGGGGGCAAGAGGCGGGGGCGGCCTTGGGGATTCTGCGCTTCACCAAGCGGCGCGCGGCGGGCGCGATTGAAAAAGTCTTGCGCTCGGCCATCGCCAATGCGGAGCAGAAATCGGAGACAGTGGACGTGGATCGGCTCTACGTCCGGTACGCGGTGGTGAACGAAGGGCCGCGCTGGAAGCGGGTGCGGCCGGCGCCTTTCGGGCGCGCCTTCACCTATCAGCGGCGCACCTGCCATATCGAGATTGCGGTGGCGGAGCGAGTGGCGGCACGGGCGGCGGTGGCACCCGCCAGCGCGGCGCCGTCGGCG
>CAYTXK010000046.1:0-9571 GCA_964441645.1 uncultured Acidobacteriota bacterium | reverse complement strand
CCACAGGCTAAGAGGAGGAATTGTGGGACAGAAGACGCATCCGTACGGGTTCCGGCTCGGCTACAACAAGACCTGGAAGTCGCGCTGGTTTGCCAAGAAGGGATACGCCGACCTGCTGTACGAAGACGTGCGCCTGCGCGAGCAGCTCAAAGAGAAGCTGCGCGGCGCCGGCATCAGTTCCATCGAGATCGAGCGGGCGGCCAACAAGCTCATGATCCGGATCTACACCGCGCGCCCGGGGATCGTCATCGGGCGTAAGGGAGCGGAGATCGATAAGCTGCGCGCCGAGGTGCAGGAACGCACCGGGCGCGAAGTGCACATCGACATCACCGAGGTGCACCGGCCGGAGCTCGACGCGCAACTGGTGGCGGAAAGCATTTCTATGCAGCTGGAGAAGCGCGTGGCCTTCCGCCGCGCCATGCGCAAGGCGGTGGATTCGGCCCTGCGCTTTGGTTGCCAGGGCATCAAGGTGCGTTGCGCCGGGCGGCTGAACGGAGCCGAAATTGCTCGCAAGGAATGGTACTTGCAAGGGCGGCTGCCGCTGCAGACGCTGCGCGCCGACATTGATTACGGCTTCGCCCAGGCCTACACCAGCTACGGGGTCATCGGAGTGAAGTGCTGGGTCTATCGCGGCGAAGTGGAGAAGGCTAAAGTGCGCCGGGAAGAAGTGGAAGTTCCGGCCTTCGCAGGGGTCTAGAGGATTCTTTCGATGTTGATGCCGAAAAAAGTCAAGTACCGCAAGCAGCAGCGGGGCCGGATGAAGGGCAAGGCCTACCGGGGCAGCTCACTGGCGTTCGGTGAATACGGGATCAAGTCGCTCGACCCCGCCTGGATGACGGCGCGGCAAATTGAAGCGGCGCGCGTCGCCATCTCTCGCGCCACCAAGGGCGGGAAGATGTGGGTGCGGGTGTTTCCCGACAAACCCTTCACCAAGAAGCCAGCCGAGACCCGCATGGGCAAAGGCAAGGGCCCGGTGGAATCCTGGGTGGCGGTCATAAAACCCGGGCGCATCCTGTTTGAGGTCGAGGGCTTACCGAGGGCTGAAGCGCAGGACGTGCTGCGGCTGGCGGCGCAAAAGCTGCCGGTGCGGACGGCGTTCGTGGCCCGGCACGCGCCGACTGTGTAACAGGGAGGGCAGGCAGGAATGACGGCGGAAGAGTTGCGACAACTGAGCCCGGCAGAGCTGGGGGTGCGGGAGAAAGAGATGCGCGAGCAGTTGTTTCGCCTACGCTTCCAGCTAGCGGCGGGACAGATGGAAAGCGTGAAAAAACTGCGCACGGTGCGCAAGGATTTGGCGCGTTTGGAAACGGTTCGGAAAGAAAAGGCGCAGGAGAGCCAGCGATGAGCGAAGTCCGAGAGGCCCCGGCGACGCCGCCGCGGGGGCGCCAGCAGCGCGTGGGGCAGGTGGTGAGCGCCGCGATGGACAAAACCATCGTGGTCAAGGTGACTCGCCAGGTGCAGCACCCCTTCTACAAGCGTGTGGTGCGCCACCGCAAGAAGTTCTACGCCCACGACGAGCGCAACCAGTGCCAGGAAGGCGACTGGGTGCGGATTGAGGAGACGCGGCCGCTCTCCAAGCTGAAGCGTTGGCGGCTGGTCGAGGTCTTGGGGCGTACCGGCGGTCAAAGGGAGAAACGGCCATGATTCAGATGCGAACCCACTTGACGGTGGCCGATAACTCCGGCGCCAAGCGCTTGGCCACCATCCTGCCCGTGGGCGGGCAATTGCATTTGAAGGCGGGCTTGGGCGACGTAGTCACCGCCTCGGTGAAAGAGGCGGTACCGGACAGCCAGGTCAAGAAGGGCACGGTGGTGCGGGCGGTGATCGTGCGCACCCGCAAGGAGCACCGGCGCAAGGACGGCAGCTACATCCGCTTCGATGACAATGCCGCCGTGCTCATCAACGAGGCGGGCGAGCCGGTGGGTACGCGCGTCTTCGGGCCGGTGGCGCGCGAGCTGCGCGAAAGGAAGTACTTGAAAATCGTCTCGCTGGCGCCGGAGGTGTGGTGATGGCCTGGGGGCTGAGCCTGCGCAAGGGCGACCAGGTGAAAGTGATTGCCGGGCGCGACAAGGGCAAGAGCGGCCGGGTGCTCTCGGTCAACCGGGGGAAGGGCACCTGCACGGTGGAGCGCGTCAACATAGTGAAGCGGCACACGCGCCCCAACCCGGCCAAGCAGATCAAGGGCGGGATTGCGGAGCGCGAAGGCCCCATCCATGTCTCCAACTTGATGGTGCTCTGTCCCGGCTGCGGCAAACCCACCCGGCCGCGCCACCAGTTTCTGGCCGACGGCAGCAAGGTGCGCGCCTGCCACCGCTGCGGGGCGACAGTCGAGAAGTAGGCGGGGAGAGACGAGAATGGCGATGAGCCGGTTGCAGGAGCGCTACCGGAAAGAAGTGCGCCCGTGGCTGCGCAAGGAGCTCGGCTACCCGAACGACATGGCCGTGCCGCAGCTGGAGAAGATTGTCATCAATATGGGGTTGGGAGAAGCCTTGCAGAACATCAAAGTGATTGACGCTGCCTCGTACGAGCTGGCGCAGATTAGCGGCCAGAAGGCCATTGTGACCCGGGCGCGCAAGTCGATCGCCAACTTCAAGCTGCGCAAGAACGTGCCCATCGGGGCCTGTGTGACCCTGCGCGGTGGGCACATGTACGAATTTCTCGACCGCCTGATCAACATGGCCCTGCCGCGCGTGCGCGATTTCAAGGGATTGTCCGGCAAGGCTTTCGACGGTCGCGGCAACTACACCCTGGGATTGCGCGACCAGCTCGTCTTCCCGGAAGTGGATTACGCCCGCGTCGACAAAGTCCGCGGGATGAACATCACCATTGTCACCACGGCCCGCACCGACCAGGAAGCTCTGGCGCTGCTCAAGCAGATGGGCTTGCCGTTGCGAGACTAGGAGGAGACACAGTTGGCCACCACGTCCCAGGAATTCAAGACCCGGCACCGGAAGCCGAAGTACAAGATCCGCTTGCGGCACCGCTGCCGGCTCTGCGGGCGCCCGCGCGGCTACTTGCGCAAGTTTCAGCTCTGCCGCATCTGCTTCCGTCTGCGGGCGCTGCGGGGCGAGATTCCCGGCGTGGTGAAGGCGAGCTGGTAAGAGGAGAGCGATGGGCGTATCGACCGATCCGATTGCCGACATGCTGACCTCGATCCGCAACGCGCTGCAGGTGCGGCACGCCAAGGTGGATGTCCCCGCCTCGCGGGTCAAGGGCGAGCTGGCCCGGGTGCTCAAGGAGGAAGGCTTTCTCGCCGCCTACAAGTCGATTGACGAGCAAGGCCGCAAGGTTCTCCGCCTCTATCTCAAGTACGGCCCCAACAAGGAGAGCGTCATCACCGGGCTGCGGCGGGTGTCGCGGCCGGGTCGGCGGGCCTACCGCAAGCGCGACGAGTTGAAAGCCGTCTTGGGCGGGCTGGGGATCAGCATTGTTACGACTCCGCAAGGCATCATGACCAGCCGGCAGGCGCGCCGGCAGGGCATGGGCGGAGAAGTTCTGTGCGAGGTCTGGTAGGGAACGATGTCGCGGATTGGGCGCAAAGCGATTGAACTGCCGAAAGGCGTGACCGTCAAGCTGAGCGAGGCTGCCCTCGAAGTGCAGGGCCCCAAGGGCAAGGTGGCCACGCTTCTGCCGCCCGGAGTGCGCGCGCAGCAGGAGGGCAGCGCCCTGGTGCTGCGCCCCCAGGGCACGCCGGAGGGGCCGGTGTCCAAAGAGGTGCTCGACCTCTTGAACAAGGGCCAGCGGGCTCGCTGGGGCCTGGCGCGGGCGCTGGCCGCCAATGCCGTGCGCGGCGTGACGGAAGGCTTCTCGAAGGATTTGGAAATTGTCGGGGTCGGCTACAAGGCGGAAGTGCAGGGGCGAAAGGCGCTCTTCAGCCTGGGCTATTCGAAGCCGGTCGAGTTTCCGATTCCGGCGGGCATCGAAATCAGCGTCGAAAAGCAGACCCGGGTGAAAGTGAGCGGGATTGACAAACAGTTGGTCGGACAGGTGACGGCGAACATCCGCGCTCTGCGCCCGCCCGACCCCTACAAACAGAAAGGCGTCCGCATCGTCGGCGAAGTGCTGCGCAAGAAGGCCGGCAAGGCGGCGGCTGCCACCACCAAATAGCCATGCGATTCGGACGAGCGCGCAAACCCTTAGTTAAACTGGGCCGGGCGGAGCACCGCCGGGTGATTCATCGCCGCGTACGCCAGCGGGTCGAGGGCGAGGCGGCGCGGCCGCGCCTGAACGTGTTTCGTTCGTCCAGCCACATTTACGCGCAGGTAATTGACGACGCTCAGGGCCGCACCCTAGTTTCGGCTTCCTCGCTCGACAAACAACTTCGCCCGCAGGTGCGGTACGGCGGCAACGTGGCCGCCGCCAAGGCGGTGGGACGCGCGCTGGCCGAGCGCGCCCGCGAGGCTGGCATCACCCGCGTGGTGTTCGACCGCGGCGGCTACAAATACCACGGGCGGGTCAAGGCACTGGCCGAGGCCGCCCGGGAAGCGGGATTGGAGTTCTAGGACTATGAGCAAAAAAGGATTGACGAACCGCATGCAACGACAGAAACCCATCGACCCCAATGGCCTGACGCTGAAAGAGTTCGTGGTCTCGATCAACCGCGTCACCAAAGTGGTCAAGGGCGGGAAGAATCTGAGCTTTTCGGCGCTGGTGGTGGTGGGCGACGGCCAGGGGACGGTGGGCGTCGGCTTGGGCAAGGCGCGCGAGGTGCCCATGGCCATCCGCAAGGGAATTGAGCTGGCGAAGAAGCGTCTCCTCAAAATCAACCTGAAGCCACCCACGATTCCCCATGTGGTGACGGGCGGCTACGAGGCCAGCCAGGTGCTGCTCAAGCCCGCCCCGGAAGGCACGGGCGTCATCGCCGGCGGTCCGGTGCGGCCGGTGATGGAAGCGGCCGGTATCTTGAACGTCTTCACCAAAGCCATTGGCAACACCAACCCCCACAACGTGGTGAAAGCCACGCTCGATGCTCTGCTGCAATTGAAAGACCGGCAGGCGGTGGCGCAGTTGCGGGGCAAGGAAGTGCAGGAGTTGTAAGCGGCCATGGCGCAGCGGAAAACCGGGACGCTCAAGGTCAAGTGGGTGCGGAGCTGGATCGGCTGCACGGAAAAGCAGCGCGAGACAGTGCGCGGGCTCGGCCTGCGCCGCCTGCAGCAGGTGGTGGAGCGGGCGGACACGCCCGCGGTGCGCGGCCTGGTCAAGAAAATCCCGCACCTGGTCGAGATTGTGGAGGAGTAGCGAATGGTTGAGCTGAGCCAGTTGCGCCCCCCGCGCGGCAGCGTGAAGAAACCGATGCGCGTGGGCCGCGGCATCGGCGCCCGCAAGGGCAAGACCGCCGGTCGGGGCAACAAGGGACAACTCTCGCGCTCAGGGGCGCGGCGCCGGCCGGGATTTGAAGGCGGGCAGTTGCCGCTGCACCGGCGGCTGCCGAAGCGCGGCTTCCACAACAAGTTCGGCACCGAGTACGCCGTGGTCAACGTCGAGGCGCTCAATGTCTTCGCCGCTGGCACGCGCATCACACCCGAAACCCTGCGCGAGCGCCGCCTGGCGCAGGGGCGCCGCCCGGTGAAAATCCTCGGCGACGGCACGGTCAGCGTCAGCCTGACGGTGGCCGCGCATGCCTTCAGCGCCTCCGCCCGGCAGAAAATCGAGCAGGCGGGCGGGCAGGTCGAGCTGGTTCAGCGGGCGGGCGCCTAAGCCATGAAGTTTCTCGACGCCATCCTCAACATTTTCCGCATTCCCGACCTGCGCAGGCGCCTACTGTTCACGCTGCTGCTGCTGGCCGTGTACCGCCTGGGGGCGCACATCCCCATTCCGGGCATCAATTCCGAGGCGCTGACTCAGCTCTTCGAGCGCTACCGCGGCACCTGGCTCGACCTCTTTGACATCTTCTCCGGCGGCAACTTCCGCCGCCTCTCGATTTTTGCCCTCGGCATCATGCCCTACATCACCGCCTCCATCGTCCTGCAGTTGCTGACCGTGGTCTGGCCCTACCTCGAGCGCCTGCAAAAAGAGGGAGAGCTCGGCCGGCGCAAAATCACCCAGTACACACGGTACTTGACGGTGTTTCTCGCCGGCTTCCAGTCGCTGATGATTGCCCTCACGCTGATGCGTTCCTCGGCCGCCGAAGGCCTGCCGCTGGTGATCAACCCGGGGATTGGATTCCTGCTGATGGCTGTCCTCACTCTCACCACCGGCACCATCTTCGTCATGTGGTTGGGCGAGCAGATCAGCGACCGCGGCATCGGCAACGGGATGTCGCTCATCATCTTCGCCGGCATCGTCGTCGGCCTGCCCCGGGCGGTGCGCGAGGTCTATTCGAAAGGCTTTGAGACCGGCGAGTGGCAGCTCTATCACCTCCTGCTGCTCGTGGTGCTGATGGTGGGGGTGGTGGCCATCATCGTCACGGTGGAGAGCGCCCAGCGCCGCATCCCCGTGCAGTACGCGCGCCGGGTGGTGGGACGGAAAGTCGTGGGTGGCACCATGACCTACCTACCCATCCGCGTCAACGCTGGCGGCGTCATCCCGGTGATTTTCGCCAGCTCCGTGCTCGCTTTCCCCCAGACCATCGGGACTATGTTCCCGGACAACCGCTACCTGAGAGAGTTCACCCAGATGCTGGCTTGGGGCGAGCCGCTCTATACACTGCTCTACATCTCGGGAATTATTTTCTTCTCCTACTTCTACGTGTCCATCATCTTTAACCCCGACGAGCTGGCCGACAACATGCGCAAGTGGGGCGGGTTCATTCCCGGCATCCGTCCCGGCCGCCACACCTCCGAGTACGTGAACACCATCCTCACCCGCGTCACTTTTGTCGGCGGGCTCTACCTGGCCCTGATTTCCATCATTCCCGAGTGGATGATTTCCGGCATCCACCTGCACCACCTGCCCAGTTGGCTCGGGGGTCAGTTCATTGACGCCACCTTCCCCCGCTGGCTGCTGGAAGGCCTGGGCGTGAACTTCTATTTCGGCGGCACCTCGTTGCTTATCGTCGTCGGCGTGGCCATGGACACGGTGAACCAGATCGAAGCTCAGCTCACCATGCGCCACTACGAGGGCTTCACCACCCGCGGGCGCATTCGCGGGCGGAGGACCTAGCCCATGGCGGCCTCCAAAAAACTTTCCCGCCCGCTCATCTTCTTGGGCCCGCCTGGCGCCGGCAAGGGCACACAGGCACGCGCCGTGGCCGAACGGCTGGGCGTGCCGCAGATTTCGACCGGCGACATGTTCCGCGACCACGCCGGCCGTGGCACCGAGCTCGGCCGGCAGGCGAAAGCCGTGATGGAGCGCGGCGAGCTGGTAAGCGACGACCTGGTGGTGGCCATGGTGGCTGACCGCATCCGCCAGCCGGACTGCGCCCAGGGCTTTCTCCTCGACGGCTTCCCCCGCACCCGCGCCCAGGCCGAGCGCTTGGAGAAACTGTTGGCGGAGACCCGCTGGCCGGGCGCGCTTGCCGTCAATTTGAACGTCAGTTATACTAATTTGATTCGCCGGCTCACCGGACGCCGCACGTGCGCTGTCTGCGGGGAGATTTACAACATTTACTCCCGGCCCCCTAAGCAGGAGGGGCGGTGTGACCGCGACGGCGGCGAGCTCAAGCAGCGCGCCGATGACCACGAGGAAGTGATTCGAGAGCGGCTGAACCAATACGACCGCGAGACTAAGCCGCTCGAAGAGTTCTATCGCCAGCGGGGAGCCTTGCTCGGTGTGCCGGGCGAGGGCGCGCCGGAGGAGCTGACCGGGCGGCTGGTCGACGAGCTTGAGCCGCGCCTGCTGGCGGGGGCGGAGAAGAGGGCATGATTACACTCCGCTCATCGGCCGAGCTCACCAAGATGCGTGAAGCCGGACGCCTGCTGGCGCGCATCTTAGAAAATCTGGCCGCGCAGGCCGAGCCGGGTGTTTCCACCCTCGAGCTCGAAGGCGTGGCCGAGCGCGCCCTTGCCGAGGCGGGCGCCGAGTCGGCCTTCAAAGGCTATCGCGGCTACCCCTGCGTGCTGTGCGTCTCGGTGAACGATGAGATTATTCACGGCATTCCCTCGGAGCGAAAGCTCCAGCGGGGTGACATCGTTTCGCTCGACTTGGGCTTGAAGCTAGGCGGCTACTACGCCGATACCGCCCGGACGGTGGTGCTGGAGCCGGTCGCGCCCGCGTTGAAGCGGCTGCTCGAGGTCACGCGCGAGGCGCTCGGGCGCGGCGTGGCCCAGGCGCGCGCTGGCGCGCACCTGGCCGACATCTCGGCGGCGGTGCAGCAGCACGTGGAGGCTGCGGGTTTTAACGTGGTGCGCGAATTCGTTGGCCACGGCATCGGGACCGAGCTGCACGAGGAGCCGCAGGTCCCGAACTACGTGGAGCCCGGCAAGGGCCGCGGGCCCAAGCTGGCCGCCGGCATGGTGCTGGCCATTGAGCCCATGGTGACCACGGGCTCGCCGGCCGTGAAGATGCGCCCGGACCGCTGGACGGCGGTGACGGCCGACGGCGGCTTCGCCGCCCACTTCGAACACACGGTGGCCGTGACGCAGAACGGGCCCTGGGTTTTGACCGAGTCGTAAACGAGGACACAGGAGGCGATGGCCAAAGAAGACGCGATTGAAGTTATGGGCACGGTGCTCGAAACTCTGCCCAACGCGATGTTTCGCGTCGAATTGGAGAACAAGCATCAAGTGCTGGCCCACATCTCAGGACGGATGCGCAAGCACTTCATCCGCATCCTGCCGGGCGACCGCGTGCAAGTGGAGTTGTCGCCCTACGATCTGAGCCGGGGGCGCATCACCTATCGCTTCAAGTAGGGAGACGATGAAGGTTCGAGCCTCAGTGAAGAAGATCTGTGACAAGTGCAAGATCATCCGCCGCCGGGGCGTGGTGCGGGTGATCTGCGTGATCCCCAAGCACAAGCAGCGCCAGGGGTAAGGAGAAAGGAATGGCCCGCATCGCCGGAGTGGATCTGCCGCCGCAGAAGAATATCTGGATTGGCCTGACGCGCATCTATGGCATCGGGCAGTCGCGCTCGCAGGGCATTCTGTCGCAGGCGAAGGTGGAGGCGTCGAAGAAGGTCAAAGACCTGACGGAAGACGAGGTCACGCGCCTCCGCCAGGTGATTGACGAGCAGGGGAACGTGGAAGGCGACCTGCGCAAAGAGGTCAGCCAGAACATCAAGCGCCTCATCGAAATCGGCTGTTACCGCGGGGTGCGGCATCGGCGCGGCTTGCCGGTGCGCGGCCAGCGCACCCATACCAACGCGCGTACTCGCAAGGGACCGCGGCGCCACACGGTTTCCTTGAAGCGCAAAATGGTCGGGAAGAAGGGCTAAGGGAGGCTCGAATGGCCAAGGAAGCCAAAGCCGCTGCCGCCGCGCCGGCCAAGCCGACGCGCAAGAAAGAGTTTCGCAAGAAGCGCGAGAAGAAGCACGTGCCGGTGGGCGTGGTGCGCATTCAGGCGACCTTCAACAACACCCAGGTCACCATCACCGACCCCAACGGCAACGTGGTCGCCTGGGCCAGCGCCGGCTCGGTGGGTTTCAAGGGCTCGCGCAAGGGCACGCCCTATGCGGCCAGCCAGGCGGCCGCCGCCG
>CAYTXK010000045.1:3495-11366 GCA_964441645.1 uncultured Acidobacteriota bacterium | reverse complement strand
GCATGCGCGACCGCGCCATGCAGGAGCGCTTCCGCACCGCGCTGGTGCGCGTCGGCCCTGCCCGTCCGGAAGGCGGGCCGCCGTTCCACTCAACCAGTAAACCAACCAACTAATAGACCGATCAACCACTCTCGCGGATGCGGGGGTCGGTCAAAATCGAAAAGATGGCGGAAGGGTTCTTGATGCCCTGGTCTTTGAGCGCGCGCAGGCTGGTGATTTCTCCCTGGGCGTAGACGCGCTCCAAGTCGCGGCGGGGCAGGGCGCGCTCGGGGGAGAGCACGAGGGCATCGTCCTGGGCCTGATAGGTAAAGGTGCGGCCGCCCATTTCGTAGAAAGTTTCTCCGGCGTGCTCGCGGATGCGTTGCCAGACGTCTTCGAAGCCCATCACGCTTCCTTTCGCGGCGGGCTATTCTAAACCACTCTTGCCGTGTGTGGTCTTGCTCTCCTAACGCGGCTCGACTATTCTGTCGTCTCCCCGATGGCGACTCCGTCCACTCCCGAAGCTTCGGGATGTCCCCTGTGCAGCGGCACCGGCTGGAAACCCGCCTACGCCGAAACTTCCCTCGGCTCCGCTCGGGACGGGTCGGCGGGCGGGCCGCGGGGCGTGGTGCGCTGCGAGTGCATGCTGGAGGCGTCGGTGGAGCGGCGCTTCGAAGCGGCACGCATTCCTCCGCGCTACCAGCAATGCGAGTTTTCGAATTTTCAAACCAACGTCCACGACAACGCCGCCTACAACGCAAGCCTGCGCGAGGCGCGCTTCCTGGCGGAGCGTTTTGCTCAGGAGTATCCGGCGCAAAAAGAGTTCGGGCTGCTCTTCATGGGGAGCTGCGGGGCGGGGAAGACGCACCTGGGGGTGGCCATCCTGCGGGCGCTCATTGAGAAGGGCGTGGACTGCCTGTTCTGCGATTTCCGCGAGCTGCTGAAGTCCATCCAGTCGAGCTACAACCCGGTGTCGCAGGCGACCGAGATGGAGATTCTGACCCCGGTGCTGGAGACGGAAGTGCTGCTGCTCGACGACCTGGGGGCGAGCAAGCCTTCGCTGTGGGTGCTCGACACCGTGGCCCACATCCTCAACAGCCGCTACAACGAGAAGCGCGTTACGCTGCTGACGACCAATTACCTCGACGTTTCCGCCACGCGCGAAGCGGGCAGCAGTGTCGCGCGGGAAGACACGCTGGCCGACCGCATCGGTGAGCGCATTCGCTCGCGCCTCTACGAAATGTGCCGCGTGGTTCCGTTGCAGGCCGAAGATTTCCGTCGTCGGGTCAAACAGGCGCAGTATCACTTTTCCTGACGCGCCCAGCCACTCGCTAGCCTCGTTGACTTCCCGCAGAGCTTTCACTATAGTCGCGCATCGGCCCCTACGGGCAGGTGTTGGCGGCGGGGAGATAAGAGGCCAACGCCACTCGGTCGGCGCGCATCTCACCGGGGGAGTGGACAGAAGGGAAACTCCCGACGCGCTGGAAAAGCTTGTGAGCGTCCAACCAGAAGGCGAGCCAGAGGAGAAGATGGCGCCCGAACCGGCTGTACCCGCGGAGTCCGCACCGGAGACAGCGGAAGCTCCTGCCGACAGCGCGGCGCCGGCCGAAGAGCTGGCGCCCGGCGAGCTCGAAGAACTCATCGAACAGTACAGCGGCGATGAAGCGCCGGCCACGGGCGAAATCCGCCCCGCTACGGTCGTCAACCTCACCGCCGACGGCGTGGTGGTGGACCTGGGCTTGAAATCAGAAGGGGTGGTGCCGCTGGTCGAGTTTACTGACGAGAACGGCCAGCCGACCATCGAGCCCGGAGCGAGTATTGAAGTCTTGCTCGAAGGCAGCCAGCCGCGCGTCGGCTACATCCCCTGCTCGTCGGAAGGCGCGCACCGCCTGCGCCTGTGGGAAGAGGTGGAGCAGGCCTGCAACGAAAAGCGCAAGGTGCGCTGCCGCGGCGTGCGGCGGATGAAAGGCGGCCTGGAAGTAGAAATCAATCTGCCCGGCGCTCATCCCGGCCGCCGGCCCCTCAATGCTTTTCTGCCCGGCTCGCAAGTGGACCTCCGCCCGGTGCGCCACTGGGAAGGATTTATGAGCCGCGAGCTCGACTGTCGCGTAGTGCGCTTCGACCGGCGCCGCGGCAACATCGTGGTCAGCCGGCGCGAATTGCTGGAAGACGAGCAAGCCCAGCGGAAGAAGTTGCTGGAAGAAATTCTGAAGGAAGGCGCGGTGATTACCGGCACGGTGAAGAACATCACCGATTACGGCGCCTTCGTGGACTTGGGCGGAATCGATGGCCTGCTGCACGTCACCGACATGTCCTACCGCCGCCTGGGGCATCCCTCGGAAGCCGTCTCCCCGGACGATGAGATCCAGGTCAAAGTCCTCAAGGTGGACAAAGAGAAGGAGCGGGTTTCGCTGGGGATGAAGCAACTCGAACCCGACCCCTGGCAGGACGTGCAGAAAAAGTACCCGGTGGGCGAGCGGGTGCGCGGGCGCGTGACCAAGCTGATGGACTACGGCGCCTTTGTCGAGCTCGAGCCCGGGGTCGAGGGCTTGATCCACGTCTCGGAGATCTCCTGGACCCGGCGCATCCGTCATCCCAAAGAAGTGCTTAAGGAGGACGACTGGGTGGAAGCGGCTGTGCTCGATATCCAGCTCGCCGAGCAGCGCATCTCGCTCGGCCTCCGCCAAACCACGCCCGATCCCTTCCAAACCGCTCCGGTACGCTATCCGGAGGGCAGCGTGGTCAAGGGCCGCGTCCGCAGCTTGACGGAGTTTGGCGCCTTTATCGAGCTCGAGCCCGGCGTGGAAGGGCTCGTCCACAAGAGCGAACTGAGCTGGGACAAGAAACCTCGCAAGCCGGCGGAGTTTCTCAAGCCCGGCCAGGAAGTGAAAGCCAAAGTGCTGAAGGTGGATGTGCCCAACCGGCGGGTCTCGCTCAGCCTGAAAGATTTGCAGCCCGACCCCTGGGCCACGCACGTGCGTAAGCTGGCCACCGAGCAGACGGTGCGGGGGCGTGTGGTGCGCCGCACGAGTTTCGGCGTGTTTGTGGAGCTGGCGCCGGGGCTCGAGGGCCTGTGCCACTCCTCCGAGCTGCCCGAGGAAGAGGCGGAGCCCATCGAGGTGGGCAAGGAGTACGAATTCAAGATTATTAAGCTGAACGCGGCCGAGCGCCGCATCAGCCTGAGCCTTAAGCACGAAGCGGAGCGCAAGGTGCTCGAGCAGTACCGCTCGGGGCAGACGCGCGCGGCGGCCACGCTGGGGGAGATCCTGACCGCCAAGCGCCAGGGCGCCGGGTTGGGAAAAAACTAGTCGTTGACTCGCCGGGTGGTATAATCCGCGCCCCAGCGTCGGCTTAAGGCGGCGAATCCGTCTTTACCAAGCGTGGAATCTATTTTCCTTTTGGCTGAGGCAGCGAGGAGGGGCCGATGACCAAGGCCGATTTAGTGGAAGAAGTTTCCCGGGCCATCGCCGCCTCGCGCAAGGATGCGGAGAGCATCGTCGAAGGTGTGTTCGACGCCATCGTGAAGGCGCTGCGGGCCGACGATAAGATTGAGATTCGCGGCTTCGGCAGTTTCCGCACCCGCTGGCGCCCGCGCAATCGCAAACCGCGCCTGGGGCGCAACCCTAAGACGGGCGCCAAGGTCGAGGTTCCGCCCAAGCGCATTCCCTATTTCAAGCCCAGCAAGGACTTGAAGGAGCTCATCAACGCGGGCGGGCGGTCGGCCGCTCGCGCTCCCTCCGGCGCCGACTGAGCCCCTCATGGACTACCTCTGGACTCCGTGGCGCTACCACTACGTCCGCCAGGCGGGCCCGGAGCAGGGCTGCCTCTTCTGCGAAGTCCTGAAGCGCAACCAGGACGCCGAGACCTTGATTTTTTTCCGCGGCCGTTACAACTTCCTCCTCCTCAACCGCTATCCCTACACCACTGGCCATTCCATGGTTGCGCCTTATGAGCACGTGGCCGAGCTGGACCAGGCCGCGCCGGAAACGCTCGCCGAAATGATTCATCTCTGCCAGCGGTTGCAACGGGCGCTGGCCGCCGAGTACAAGCCCGAGGGCTACAACCTGGGGATGAACCTGGGGCGCGTGGCCGGCGCCGGCGTGGCCGGTCACTTGCACATGCACGTCCTGCCGCGCTGGGGCGGCGACACCAGCTTCATGACTACGGTGGGTGAAACCCGCCTCGAGCCCGAAGACCTCGCCACCACTTACGGCAAGCTGCGCAGCCACTTCGCCACGTAGACCCGCAGTTTAGGCAACCGGCCCTTCGGCTGCGCTCCCTTCGACTGCGCTCAGGGCAGGCAGGGCAGGCAAAGACTTGCCCTACCTCTCCTCGGCGGTTAGAATCGCGGCCGCGCCATGAATTTCGAGCTCAGCGAAGAGCACAAGATGATTCAGAAGACGGCGCGGGAGTTCGCCGAGAAAGAGGTCAGGCCGCTGGCGCGCGAGCTCGATGAAACGGGAAAGTTTCCCCGCGAGACCTTCCGCAAGGCGGCGGCGCTCGGCTTCACCGGCGTCTACCTCCCGGAGAGTTACGGCGGGGCGGGCTTTGACCACGTCGCCTACTGCCTGGTCATCGAAGAAATTTCCCGTGTCTGCGCCTCGACCGGCGTCATCCTCTCGGTGTGCAACACGCTCTTCCCCGACCCCATCCTGCGCTTCGGCACCGAGGCGCAGAAAAGGAAGTACGTGGTGCCGCACGCCCGCGGGGAGAAAATCGGCTGCTACTGCCTGACCGAGCCGCAGGCCGGCTCCGATGCCGGCAACCAGAAGACCACCGCCGTGCGCCGGGGCGACGCCTACGTGCTCAACGGCACCAAGGCTTGGGTGACGAACGGCGCGGTGGCTGACACCGCCATCGTCTACGCCGTCACCGACCCCGCCCAGGGCTCCAAGGGCATCAGCGCCTTCATCGTGGAGTCGCGCTTTCCCGGCTGGAAGGTGGTGCGCGAAGAGAAGAAGATGGGCATCATCGCCACCGCCACCGCAGAGATTCTTTTGCAGGACTGTCAGGTGCCGAAGGAGAATCTAGTCGGCGAAGAGGGCCAGGGCTTCAAGATTGCTCTGCGCACGCTCGACGACGGCCGCGTCGGCATCGCCGCCCAGGCCACCGGAATCGCCCAGGGCGCTTACGAAGAGTCGCTGAACTACTCGCAGCAGCGCGTGGCTTTCGGCCAGCCCATCTCGAGCTTCCAGGCCATCCGCTTTATGCTGGCCGATATGGCCACCGAAATCGAAGCCGCCCGCCTGTTGCTGCGGCGCGCCGCCTGGCTCCAGGATCACGCCGAGCGCTACTCGCTCGAAGCCTCGCTCGCCAAGCTCTTCGCCAGCGAGATGGCCCAGCGCGTCTGCCACAAAGCGGTGCAGATTCACGGCGGCTACGGCTTCAGCCGCGATTACGCCGTGGAGCGCATGTACCGCGACCAGCGCATTACTGAATTGTATGAAGGTACGTCCGAAATTCAGCGCCTGGTCATCGCCCGCCACCTGCTCGGCGGCTAGGGGCAGGGACGCACGACAAATCTTTCAGGAAAATCACTAGAGTAGGGAAGGCCGCGGGTTTATTGCGGCGGCCGAAGCGCCATCGACTGCCGCAGCCACGCCTGCTGCTTGAGGGCGCGGGCCGAGAGGCGGTCGTTGGGGAAGAGCTGGAGGAATTCGTCCACTTCGGCCAGCGCCGCCTGGTAATCCCCTCGGCGGACCAAGACGTCGTGGAGTAGCAGGTGAACTTGGGGGGCATCGGGCTTGAGCCCGTGGGCGCGCTGGGCGTGGCGCAGGGCATCCTCGGTCAGTCCGAGTTGCAGCAGGGCGGCCCCCAGCTCGAAGTGCGCCCGCCAGTAGGCGTTATCGAGGCGGATGGATTCTCGCAAGGCTCGCAGGCCCTCTACCGAGTGTCCCTGCCTCGCGTGCACAAAGCCCAGCAGAAAAAAAGCGCGGGCGTTTTTGTCGTTGAGGGCGGTGGCTTTCTCGAGCGCCTGCTGAGCGTCGGCGAATTTGCCCTGCCGGCTGTGCGCCACCCCCAGCTGCACGTAAGCCTGGTCGTAGTCCGGATAGAGATCCACGGCCTCGCGGAAGTAGCCGACGCTCGGCCCGGGCCGGTTCTTGTCGTAGAGTTCCTCGATCCCCTGCTCAAAGGCCTCCCGCGCCTTCGCGGGAATCCGCAAATCGGTCATGGAGACCATGGCTTCCGCCGGCAGTGGCGCTTCGTTGGAGTCCCGTTCGAGAGCCACAGGCGGGGCCTCGACGCGGCACCACAAGGAGAGATCGTACTCTTGCCGGACCGGTTTGAAGCCCTCCACCCTAACTTCAATGATATAAATTTCAGGCGGAATGCTATCGAAATTATAGCGCCCTAGCGTACTGGTGAACTGCTGCAGAGATGACACCAGTCGTGATTGCGCCCTAACCATCACGCCGACCGCCGGCTTGTAGTTGTCTGCATAATAGACCTTGCCAAAGAGCTGGCACCCTCTCTCAACATTCCCGGAGGACCCTTGGGCTTGGACGACAGTCGCGAAGCAACCGATCAGAAGAAGTGCCGCAACGGCTCGGCGCACGGCCAGGCTCACCTCGTACAGGTTTGGCGTTTTTCTACGCCTCGGTGAGCGAAAAGGCAAGCGAAATTCTCGGTGGGCGCCCGCCGGCTCCCTTGCCGAAATCGGCCGCCTCTGCTACCCTTGGTGGTTCGAGAGGAACGGAGAAAGCCCCTGTGAAAGCTGGCATTCATCCCGACTACCACGAGGTCAGCGTCTCCTGCGCCTGCGGGAACATTTTCAAGACCCGCTCCACCATCAAGGGCGCGGCCATTCGGTTGGAGATTTGCGGCGCCTGCCACCCCTTCTTCACCGGCAAGATGAAGCTCATCTATACCGCCGGCCGGGTGGAGCGCTTCCGGCGCAAGTACGCCCAGGCCGCGGCTGCCCAGGCCGCCGCCGCTGCGGCCAAGCCCGCCAAGAAGTAACTTTTCTCTTTTGGTTGTCATCCCGAGACTGCCCGCCTGTAGGCGGGCATGCCGAGGGACCTGTTTTTGATCTGTGTGCATCTGCGTTTACCTGTGCTTCCACGTCCTCTTGCATGCTTTAACCCACTCGCAGTAGACTCCCGCGAACCTCTGAGCCATGGTTGAAAGTGCGCCGCCTCGAGTCACGCTCCGAAATTATTTTTCCCAGCCCTATGACTCAGCTATCGCCGCGGCGCGCACTTGCTATTCGCCCACACTGGTCACACCGGACCAGATAACCGACAAGCAGCGGCTCACCATCGGCGCCGCCACCTTCGAAGGCGGCCACCACACCGTCTATCAGCACGCGCACTTCGAGTTCGGCCTGGAAAACATCAGCCGGCAGTTTGTCTGGAGCTTTCTCCATAGCCATCCCTTCTATAACTCCGAGCAGCAGTCGCAGCGCTACGTGCGTCTCGACAAAGTGCAGGCCTTTGTGCCGCCGCTCGACGGCGAGACGCGCGCGCTCTACGAGCAGGCGATCGAGCGCGCCTGGGGGTACTACCGCCAGTTGAGCACGCTGCTGCTCGAAGACACCCGCGACATCCTGGCCGACATCTGGCACTTGTCAGAGATGTCGCACGAGCGCCGGCATAAGAAGGTGGCGCGCCAGGCCGACAAGAAATCCATCGAAATTGCCCGCTACGTGCTGCCCGTGGCCGCCTTCACCAATATGGTGCACACGCTGAGCGGGATCATCTTGCATCGCCTGTGGCGGATGCAGCGGGCCGGCGATACGCCCCACGAGGCCTCGCTCGTGGTGCACGAGATGGTGACGCGGGTGCGGGAAGTCGACCCGCAGTTCTTCGAGCGCGTGGGCAAAGACCCGCTCGCCGAGGAAGAACTGCCCGAGTCCTCTTTTTTGAAGAAGTCCTCGGCCGACGGCTTTCACG
>CAYTXK010000045.1:0-3485 GCA_964441645.1 uncultured Acidobacteriota bacterium | reverse complement strand
ACGGCGAGTTCGACGCCCAGCTCAACGGGCAGGTCTCCGTGCTGGTGGACTACTCGCCGCAGGCCGAGCGAGTGGTCGCCCAGGCGGTGCGCGCCGTGCTCGGACGCAGCGAGGCCGAGATGTCGGACGACGCGGCGCTCGAAGTGGTGCTGAACCCGGCCAAGAACCGCTACCGCCTGGAGACGCTCAACGTCAGCTCGCACTCGCCGCTGATGCGCGTCCTTAACCACCCCACCTACACCTTTGCCAAGCGTATCAGCCACACCGCCGACAGCCAGGACCAGCGCCACCGCATGGTGCCTGCTTCGCGCCCCCTGCTGCTGCTGACCGATTCTCATCAGCCGGACTTCATCACACCGATGCTGATTCGCAGAAACGCGCGCGCCCGCGCCGTCTACGAGCAGGCCATGGGCGAAGCCTGGGCGGCGAAGAATCGCTTGCTCGAGCTGGGCGTCCCGCGCGAATTCGCGCTCTACCTGCTGCCCAACGCCGCCGCGGTGCGCTTCTACGAGTCCGGTTCTCTTATTCACCTGCTGCACAAGTGGGTGATGCGCACCTGCTTCAACGCCCAGGAGGAGATTTATCAGGCTTCGCGCGAGGAGATCGAGCAGGTGCGCCGGGTGCATCCGCGGCTGATGCGCTGGGTGGGCCCGCCCTGCTACATCCGCGCCGGCATCGCCTCCCCCATCTGCACCGAAGGCTCCCACTTCTGCGGCGTCAAAGTGTGGGAGACCTTCCCCGCCCTCGAACGCCGCATCTAACTGGAAAGAGGTGCAGGGAATGAGAAGGCCAGCAAAAGGCGTCGCTGCCTTGGCGTTCTTTCTTGCTTCCTTGTCTTCGGCGCCCGCCTATGAGCGGCAGCTGACCCCGCGGCAGATCCGCGAGGCCTACTTCCTGGGCAAAGACAAGTCTCCGCAGACCGCCGACCTCTTCAAGGAGTACGTGCGCACCTTTCCTCTGCCCGAGAAGGGAATGCACATCGAGCGCATTTCTCTCACCACGCCCTTCAAGGCCGTCGCCGACCGGGCGCGCTCGCAGTCGGGCTACAATCCCGTTCAGGCCGAAGCCGACTACCGGCAGCAGGGGCCGCCTCTCAGCCTCGAAGTTACGCTTTGGCTGACCCCCACCTCCCCCGCCCATAGTCCCTATAATGCCTACGTGGGCGTCGGTCCCGTTCTTTTCCGCGATCCCGACTTTTGGAAGCAGTTGGAGGTGAAACTGGTTCAGGGCGGCGAAGTTGAGCCGCTCTCTCGAACTGGCCTACCCATTTACAACTGCCCCGAAGGGGGGCTCTGCTGGGTCCAGGGCGCCGTGGTGACACTTACCTACGACCCCGACAAAGTAGCGTCGCGCGCTGTGCGCGTTCGAGTGCGGCCGCCCGCGGGCGCTGCCGTCGAAGCCGAATTCGATTTGAGCCGCCTGCGTTAGCCTCCCCGGTAGTGCTATACTGCGCTTTGTGGCGTTGGGGGTAGAAAGCCGGAAGGAGAAAAAGAACGTGGTGGTAATTACTGTCCGCGGCCGACTGATTCTCACCAGCGGTTCGCGCCTGCTCGACGAAGTCAAGCGCGCCGTGGAACAAGGCAGCCGGCGCCTCGTGGTCGAGCTCGCCGAGGTGGATTACATTGATAGCTACGGCCTGGGATTGATGGTGGCCTGCAAGACGGCGGTGGAGAACGAGAAGGGCGCGGTGCGTTTCGCCGGGCTGACGCCGAAAGTTTTCCAGCTCATCGCCAACACCAACGTCCACCGCTATCTTGATTTCGACCCGGACACGCCCACCGCTCTCGCGCACCTCACCGGCTCCTAGCGGCGCTCGCCGCGCCCGGCTCTGAATTCCTTTTTCCACGGCTGTTGAACCTTCGAGGCGAGGAGTACGCAATGGATCGGCGGACGAAAATTTTCGAGCACACGCTGGCACGGGTGTGCCTCGCGCCCTCGCTGTGGGTGGCCCGCGCCGAAGCGCAGGAGAAAGGTGAGTCGGAAATCCTGCTGGGCGGACAGGCGGTCATCGAAGGGGTGATGATGCGCGCCCCGCACAGCTACTGCGTGGCGGTGCGCTCGCGCCGCGGCATCGTGCAGAAGCGCGAAGCCCTGGCCCGGCCGCAGGACCGCTGGCAGGGCTGGCGCCTGCCGGTGCTGCGCGGGCTGGCCACGCTCGGGCAATCCATGGTGTTGGGGATGAAAGCCCTGCGTTACTCGGCCGACGTGGCCCTCGAAGACGAATCCCAGGCCACCGGGAAAAAACAAGAGCTGCCGACTTGGTTGCTGGCGTTGCAAGTGATTTTCTCGCTGCTCTTTTTCATTCTTCTTTACAAGTTCGTTCCCCTGGTAGTGGCCACCTGGTTCGAGCGCCGCGGGATGGCGGGGGGGTGGCTGGGGTTCAATTTGATAGATGGAGTGGTGCGTATCGGGCTGTTTTTGGCGTTCTTAGGGCTGATTTCGCTGTGGGGCGACATCCGGCGAGTGTTCGAATACCACGGGGCGGAGCACATGGTGGTCTACAACTGGGAGGCGGGCCGGCCGGTGACGGTGGAAAACGCCCGCGGCTTCCCGCCCGAGCATCCGCGCTGCGGCACGAGCTTCTTGATGGTGGTGCTGCTGGTGGCGCTGGTGGTGTATACGCTGGTGCCGGTGCAGAGTTTCGGGGTGCGCCTGCTGGTGCGGATTCTGCTGCTGCCGCTGATTGCCGGGGTGAGCTACGAAGTCATCCGGGCGGCGGCCCGGCGCCGCGAGAGCTGGTTCTGGCGGGCGGCGGTGGCGCCGGGGATGTGGCTGCAACAGGCGATTACGACGCGGAAGCCGGCCGACGACCAAATCGAAGTGGCCATCCGCGCGCTCGAAGGGGCGCTCGAGGTCGAGCGAGCCACGGGCCAGCCCGTGACCGCCACGGTGAATTGAGCCATGGCGAACCTGACGCTGTTTGAAAAACTCGACCAGGTGGAAGCGCGCTACGAAGAGATGACGCGCGAGTTGGCCCGCCCGGAGGTTCTGGCCGACGGCGCCCGCTACCAGAAGCTCGCCAAAGCCTACGCGGAGACCGGCCAGCTGGTGGAGAAATACCGCGAATGGAAAGCGCTCGATAAAGGTGTGCGCGAAGCCAAGGCGCTGCTTACGGACCCGGAGATGAAGCAGCTCGCCCACGACGAACTGGCCCAGCTCGAAAAGCAGAAAGAAGAAGCCGAGCAGGCGCTCAAACTGTTGCTGGTGCCCAGAGACCCGACCGACGAAAAGAACGTGATCCTCGAAATCCGCGCCGGGACGGGCGGCGACGAAGCCTCGCTCTTCGCCCAGGAGCTTTTCCGCATGTACACCCGCTACGCCGAATCGCAGCGCTGGAAGGTGGAAGTGTTGAGCACCAGCCCCAGCCCGGTGGGCGGGCTGAAGGAAGTGATTGCTTCCATCCAGGGCGGGCGCGTCTACAGCAAGCTGCGCTACGAGAGCGGCGTGCACCGCGTGCAGCGCGTGCCGGCCACCGAGCAGCAAGG
>CAYTXK010000044.1:8149-11477 GCA_964441645.1 uncultured Acidobacteriota bacterium | reverse complement strand
GGCGGGCAGAAGCAGCGCACCGCCATCGCCCGCGCCGTGCTGCGCAACCCGCGCATCCTCATCCTCGACGACGCGCTCTCCAGCGTGGACACCTACACGGAAGAGAGAATCCTGCGGCGGCTGACGGCGGTGATGCGCGAGCGCACCACGCTGCTCATCTCGCACCGCGTCTCCACCGTGCGCCACGCCGACCAGATCGTGGTGCTGAAGGAGGGGCGCATCGTCGAGCACGGCACCCATGACGAGCTGCTGGCCCGCGGCGGCTACTACAGCGACCTCTACCAGAAGCAACTGCTCGAAGAGGAACTCGAACAGGCATGAGCGACGCCGCCAGCCACCACGAAGAAGAAGCGCTGGGCAAAGTCTACGACCGGCACCTGGCGGGCCGGCTGTTGCGCTACGCGCGCCCCTACCGCGCCGCCATCACCGCCGCCGTGGTCATCACGATTTTCTACGCGGTGCTGGAAGGCATCATCCCGCTCTTCTTCAAGGTGGCCATCGACCGCTATCTCGTCGGCAACGGCCCCGGCGACCCCAAGCTGGCTTTCCTGCTGCGGCATCTCCCCGATGACCCCTGGGCGGGCATCAACTTCCTGGGCATGCTTTTCCTTGGCGTACTACTGTTTAATTTCGTGCTGGAATACGCGCGCTTCCGGCTGACTTTACTCACCGGCCAGCAGGTGATGTACGACCTGCGGCGCGAGGTGTTCGCCCACTTGCAGCGCCTGCCCATTGCCTTTTTCGACCGCAATCCGGTAGGGCGCCTGGTCACCCGCGTGACCACCGACATTGACCAGTTGAACGAAGCTTTCTCCGCCGGCGTAGTGGCGGTCTTCGGCGACCTCTTCATGCTGCTGGGCTACGTGGGCGTGATGCTCTATCTCGACTGGCGGCTGGCCTTGCTGGGCTTGTCGGTGCTGCCGCTGATTTTGCTGGCGACGCAACTCTTCCGCTATTTCGTGCGCGAAGCCTATCGCAAAACCCGCATCGCCATCGCCCGCATCAACGCTTTCTTGAACGAGCACTTCAGCGGAATGACTGTGGTGCAGCTCTTCAACCGCGAGGAGCGCGCCGGGCGCGAGTTCGACGAGATCAACGACCGCCACCGCAACGCCTGGCGCGACGCCATCCTGGCCCACGCCTGGTTTTATCCGGCGGTGGAAATTCTTTCGCTGCTGGCGCTGGCGCTCATCCTGTGGCGCGGCGGCCTGCACGTCTTGAGCGGCACCACCCAGACCGGGACGGTGGTGGCCTTCCTGCTCTACGTGCAGCGCTTCTTCCGGCCTATCCAGGACTTGAGCGAAAAGTACAACATCCTGCAAGCGGCCATGGCGGCCTCCGAGCGCGTGTTCAAGCTGCTGGACACGCCGGTGACGCTTATGTCCCCCGCCCAGCCGCGCGCCCTGCCGAGCGCGCAGGGACGGGTCGAGTTCCGCCACGTCTGGTTCGCCTATCAAGGCGAAGACTGGGTGTTGCAGGATGTTTCTTTCACCATCGAGCCCGGGGCACTGGCCGCCATCGTCGGCCACACGGGCGCCGGCAAGACGACACTGATCAACCTGCTGCTGCGCTTCTACGACGTGCAGCGAGGCCAGATTCTGCTCGACGGCGTGGACATCCGCGAGCTCGACCTGCGCGAGCTGCGCCGCCAGTTCGGCATCGTGCTCCAAGATCCCTTCCTCTTCTCCGGGACCATCGAGAGCAACGTGCGGCTGGGCAGCGCCTGGATTGACGAAGACGAGGTCGAGGAAGCGCTGGCCCACGTCAATCTGGGGGAATTCATCCGCACGCTGCCCGACGGCCTGGCCCACGAAGTGCGCGAACGCGGGGCCACGCTGTCGGTCGGCCAGAAGCAGTTGATTTCTTTCGCGCGGGCGCTGGCGCACCAGCCGCGCTTGCTGATTCTGGACGAAGCCACCTCGAGCGTGGACACGCAGACAGAGTTTCAGATTCGCAGCGCGCTCGAGCGGCTGATTACCGGTCGCACCTCGATTGTCATCGCGCACCGCCTCTCCACCGTGCAGCGCGCCGATCGCATCCTGGTGTTCCACAAAGGCCGGCTGCGCGAACAAGGCACGCATCAGGAGCTGCTGGCCCAGCGCGGCATCTATTTCAAGCTCTACCAGCTCCAGTACCGCGACCAGGAAATCGGCGTCCCGGCCGACGACTGACCCCCCCGGTGGCCGACCGCTCTGCGGTTCCCGCTTTGATTGTCGCCGGCGAAGCCTCGGGCGACGCCCACGCGGCGGCGCTCGCGGCGCGCGTGCGAAAGCTGGCGCCCGTGGAGTGGTTCGGCGTGGGCGGCGACCACATGGCGGCCGCGGGGGTCGAAGTGGTGATTCACGCCCGCGAGCTCAGCCTGCTGGGGATCTTCGAGCTCATCCGGCATCTGCCCCGGCTTTACGGCATCGAGCGGCGCCTCCGCGCCGAAATCAAGCGCCGCCGGCCGCGCTTCGCCGTGCTGGTGGACATGCCCGGCATCAACCTGCGCCTGTCGGACTTCCTTCGCCGCCGTGGGATTCCCGTGGTGTACTTCATCGCCCCGCAGCTCTGGGCCTGGCGCCCCGGGCGGGTGCGCTTTCTGCGGCGCAACGTGCGAAAGCTGCTGTGCTTGTTTCCCTTCGAGGAACAATGGTTCCGCGCCCGGGGGGTGGAGGTGGAAGTCGTCGGCCACCCGCTGGTGGACTCGGCGCGCCCCTCGCTCGCGCGCGAGGCTTTTCTCCTGCGCCACGGCCTTAACCCCGGAACGCCGACGGTTTGCCTGATGCCCGGCAGCCGCAATCAGGAAATTACGCGGCACTTGCCGGTGCTGCTGGCGGCAGCCGAGGAGCTGGCGCGGAAACGGCCGTTGCAGTTCGTGCTCGTCCAGGCGGGCACGGTGGACGCCGCGCTGGTGCAACAGCACCTGCGCCGCTGCTCGCAACTTTCTCTGACTGTGGTCGGCCACGACCCGTATAATGCGCTGGCCTCGGCGGACGTGGCGGTAATTTCAAGCGGCACGGCGACGGTGGAAGCGCTGCTGCTCGGGACGCCGATGGTAGTGGTCTACCGGGTGGCGGCGGCCAGTTGGTGGGTGGGGAAACTGCTGGTCGACGCGCCGCACTACAGCATGGTCAACTGGATTGCCGAAAAGCGCCTTGTGCCGGAGCTGATCCAAGAGGATTTCACGCCGGAGCGTGTGGCGGAGGAAGTGGACCGCCTGCTGAGCGACGCGGCGGCCCGGGCTCGCATCCAAGAAGAACTGAGAGCCCTGAAGGCGCGTCTGGGGCCGCCGGGCGCCATCGAGCGCGCGGCGCGAGCAGTGTTACAAGCAGTGGAACTCGGGGCC
>CAYTXK010000044.1:0-8139 GCA_964441645.1 uncultured Acidobacteriota bacterium | reverse complement strand
CTGAGTGTTGATGAGCGAGATTCTTTCGACTGCAAGGCGGCGCCGTCTGGCCGCGACGGGGACGACGCTCGTCCTCGTTTTTCTTCTGGCTCCCCGGGTTGCGCACGCGCAGGAAGAGCGCTCCCCTTACCATATCGCCAGCTACGAGCTGGATGTCGAACTGGCACCCGAGCTGCATCAACTCCGCGCCCGCGCCCGCCTGACCGTGGTGGCCGAGCGGCCGCTGCCGTCGCTGCTGCTGTTTCTCAATCGCAACCTGAAGGTGGAGCAAGTGCTGGGCGCGGACGACAAGCCGCTCACTTTCGAGCAAGGACCGCAGTCCGATAACTTCAGCGTCTTCTTGAAGCAGCCGCTGGCCGCCGAGCAGCCGACGCCATTGACCGTCAGCTATGTGGGGGCGTTCGACCCGGCGCTCAAAACCGAGCGCGGGCCGACGCTGGCGATGATTGACCCGCGCGGCACTTGGCTGCTGCCCGAGTCGCGCTGGTTTCCGCAGTCCTCTGATAGTTGGGACCGCTTCCGGATGACGCTCAGCGTCACGCTGCCGCCGGGGCAAACTGCTCTGGCTCCCGGCCGCGCCGAAGCTCCCGCGAGCGTCAGCGGAGGCAAGACGCGGATCGTATTCCACGCCGACGAGCCGACGTTAGCCGGGACGCTGGTGGCGGGGCGCCTGGAGAAGATCACGGCATCGGAAGGCGCGCCGCTGTCTTTCTATCTGGGCACGGTGCGCGAATCCGACGCGCGCGCCAACGCCGAGACGCTCACCGATATCATCACCTTTTTCTCCGACAAGTTCGGGCCGCTGGAGCACCCCGCACTGGCGGTGGTCGAAGTCCCCGACGACACCTGGGAGGCCTACGCCGCGCCGGGGTTGCTGCTGCTGCCCACGCGGCAGTGGAGCGTGGCCGTCAATCCACGCCTGCTGGCCCGCAGCGTGGCGCGGCAGTGGTGGGCGGGGCGCACCAGCCCGGCGACCGCGGACGACGTTTTTCTGGCGGAAGCGCTGGCCCGCTACTCGGAAGCTCTCTACATGGAGCACAGCGCGGGAGAGGAGGGGCGGCGGCAAGTGCTGGAGGATTTCACCATCGGCGCGCTGGTGGATGAAACCGCGGCGCCCATTGCCAACGCCAGCCGGCTCGCTCCCTACTCGCCAGAGTTCTACTCGGTGGTGCGCGACAAAGGCGCCATCGTGGTGCACATGTTGCGGCTGGTATTGGGGGACGAGGCGTTCTTCCGGCTGCTGACGGCCTACGGTCAGAAGTTTGCCGGGCGCAGCGTCACCGTGGACGACTTCGAGGCGCTGGCGGAAGAAACCGGCGGCAAGCCGCTCGGCTACTTCTTTGGGCAATGGCTGCGCTCGACCGGCGTGCCGCAATTCACCCTGGAGTACGTCGTCTACCGCACCCGGGAAGGCTTTCGCGTGGCCGGGGAGCTGAAGCACGATCTCGAAATCTTCCGCATGCTGGTTCCCCTGCGAGTCGAAACCGAAGGCCCGCCGGTCACCAAGTTGGTGGAAGCCACGGGCCCGAGCACGGCATTTTCCATCGAGACCTTCGGCAAACCGCTGAAGATTGAAATCGACCCCGACTACAACGTGCTGAAGTACACCCCGAACCTGAAGGTGCGGGTAGCGATTGCGCGCGGGGAAAGTTTCTTTGAGCGCGGCCGCTACTTCGAAGCCACGCGCGAGTACAACAAAGCGCTGGAGGTCAAACAGAACAGCTCGCTGGCGCACTACCGGCTGGGCGAGGCCTTCTTCGCGCAGCGGAACTACCAGGCCTCCGCCAATGCCTTCCGCGAAGCCATCAGCGGCGACCACGAGCCCAAATGGACGCTGGTCTGGAGTCACGTATTCCTGGGGAAAATTTTCGACCTCACCGGCCAGCGCGAGCGCGCCATCAACGAATACCGCCGCGCCCTCGATACCAACGACAACACGCAGGGCGCGCAGGCCGAAGCGGAAAAATACCTGACCGAACCCTACCGGCGCGAAGCACGCGACGTCGAGCTCATCGAGCGGCCCGATTAGAGGGGCGCCAGCCCGACCAGCACCACGGGGCCCACCCTCTTGGCTTGAATCAGCACTTTGAAAGATTCGCCCATCGCTTCGGGATGGATGAGCTGCTTGAAGGCCTGGCGCGCCATCAACTGCTCTCTTTCGCTGCGGCCCGGGAGCTCGAGCTCGGCCAACTGGCTGGCGCGCGCCAGGGCCAATAGGAAGCCCGCCTGCTCGGTGAAGCCGAGCGTTTCCAGCCCCAACTCCCGGCCGCGCTCGATGAGCGCGGTGAAATTCACGTGGGCGGTCAGGTCCTGCTGGCCGGGACAGGTGAGCCAGTCCTCGTGAGCGCGATGCTCGCGGAAAGCCAGCAGCGTGCCGCGGCGGTGACCCGGGCCGTAGAGTGCGCGGGCGCGATGACCGTAATCCACGGTCAAGAGGAAGCCGCGTTCAAGTGCAGCGGCGGCGCGCTCGAGCCAGTCGAGCGCCGCCAGACCCACCTCGGCCTGCTGGCCGGGTTCGAGCGGGCAACCGAAGCGGGCGAGGTAATCGGCCAGCGCAGGCGAAGAGAGCTCGCTTTCTTCTTCCACCAGCTCCCCCTCGCGCGCCGCGACGAATATTTCTCGCAGGCCATCCCCGCGCTGAAGGACGCGATGGACGGGCAAGGCGTCGAGCAACTCGTTGGAAAACAAGCAGCCGACGATCCCCTGCTGCGGTAATTCTTCGGCCACCGACACCTGTCCACCGAAACGCGTAAGACTGGCCACTGCCTGCGCCCGCCGCTCAGAGCTTTTTTCTACGAGCTGCAAACGCAGGCACTCGGCGAACCCGGTGGCGTGTTCATGGGCAGCCAGCAGAATTTGTTCCGCCAGGCGGCCGGGGCCGGCACCACATTCGACCAGATCGAACCGCGGCGGGCGCCCGAGCGCCTCCCACATCTCGGCGAATTGACGCGCCAGCAGCCGGGCAAACAACGGGCCGAGGTCGGGGCTGGTGAAGTAATCCCCCGCGGCGGTTTCGGGCGCTGGCTGGCTGTAGTAACCGAACTCGGGATGGTAGAGACAAGCCTCCATGAAAGCAGCGAAAGTCAGCCGGCCTTCGCGCCCGATGCGCTCCAGCAGGATGTCCGTGAGAGGCGTGCGGCGCTCGGTGCGGGACCTCATGGATTTATGAAGTAGCGGAAGTAAACGGTGGGGTGGAAAACAACTCGCGCACCAGTTGCTCGATGCGGTCACGGGTGGCGCGAAAGGCTTGTCGCTTCTCGTCGCCGCTGCCGGAAACTTTGGCCGGGTCGGGCAGATGCCAGGCCAGCCGCTGGCGGCGCGCCGGCAGGGTCGGGCATTCGGCGTCGGCCTCGGCGCAAAGAGTTATCACGTAATCGGCGTCGCCGGGCACTTCGGCCAGCGATTTGGAGCGGTGAGCGCTGATGTCCACACCGTGCTCGCGCATGGCCTCGACCGCCAGCGGGTTCACGCCCACCGGGTGCGTGCCCGCGCTCCAGACTTCGACGCCGGCGGGCGCCAGGCGTCGTGCCCAGCCTTCCGCCATCTGGCTGCGCGCTGAGTTGCCTGTGCAAAGAAAAAGAACTCGAACGGGGGTCACGACCGACCTCGCTGCATTCCCTCCCACACCTGCTGGAAAGTTTTGAGCGCCGCCTGA
The DNA here is from genome assembly GCA_964441645.1 of uncultured Acidobacteriota bacterium. GTDB lineage: Bacteria > Acidobacteriota > Terriglobia > Acidiferrales > 2-02-FULL-67-57 > CAYTXK01. The sequence continues at coordinate 4,484 of CAYTXK010000044.1, read as the reverse complement.
TCGAACAAAACAAAGCGCACCTGCTGGAGCGAGGTCTTGCCCTGGAGGTGATTCGCCACTTCGTCCAGCATGATTTCGGCACACCCCCTCATTGGAAACCCGGCGATGCCGGTGCCGACCGCCGGGAAGGCTATGCTGGTCACGCTTTTCTCGGCGGCGCGTCGCAACGAATTGCGCGTCGAGGCGCGCAGCGACTCCGCCGCAGTGCGCCCGCCGAGCTCCATACTGGCGGCGTGGATGACGAAGCGCGCTTTGAGCTTCCCGCCTGTCGTCACCGCCGCTTCGCCGATGGCAATGGGGCCGATACGGTCGCACTCCGCCTGAATCTCCGGCCCGCCCTTGCGCTGGATGGCGCCCGCCACGCCTCCCCCCAGTTGCAGGTCGTTGTTGGCGGCGTTGACGATGGCGTCGACGTCGGCGTCGGTCAGGTCACCCTGCTCCAGAACAATTTTCTCCTCGACGCCCGCCATGCTTACTCGCCGCGGAACTTTGGCTTGCGCTTTTCGAGGAAGGCCGTGGTGCCTTCGAGCTTATCCTTGGATTCGAACAAAATTGTCTGAGCGAGGCGCTCCACCTGCAAACCCACGTCAAGCCCGGCGCGCGCCGCCACGTTCAGCGACAGCTTGGCCAGCCGCACCGCCAGCGGCCCCCGCGACAGTATTTTGTCCGCCAGCGCCCGCGCCCCCGCCAAAAGCTGCGAGCGCGGCACCACCTGATTGACGATCCCCAGCCGCTCCGCCTGCCGGGCGTCGAGGATGTCCCCGGTGTAAATCAACTCCTTCGCCTTGCCCCAGCCGACGTAGCGCGGCAGCCGCTGCGTGCCGCCCGCGGCCGGAATGATGCCCAAGCCGGTTTCGGGAAATCCGAACTTGGCCTCCTCGGCGGCCACGCGCAGGTCGCAGGCCAACGCCAGCTCAAAGCCGCCGCCGAGAGCAAAGCCGTTGACGGCGGCGATGACCGGCCAGGGAAAGTTTTCGATGGCGGTGAACAACTCCTGGTTGATGGCCTCGAGCGCCTCGCGCTTGCCGCGCTGGCGGACTTCGCGGATGTCAGCACCGGAGACGAAGGCCTTGTCGCCCGCGCCAGTAATGATGAGCAGGCCGACGTCTTCCCGCGCTGCCAGCTCGCGCAAGGCGGCGTGCATCTCCCCCACCGTCTCTTTCCCCAGCGCGTTGCAAACCTCGGGCCGGTTGACGGTGAGCGTGGCGACGCGGTCGTTGACTTCCAGCAGAATGGTTTTGTAGGTGCCCATCGTTGATTTGCTCCGGTTTTATTTCTTCTCGTACTCGTAGACGCCGCGCCCGGCCTTGCGGCCCAGGCGACCCTGCCGCACGCGTTCGACCAGCAAGGGACTCGGCTTGAAGCGTTCGCCCAGACTGCTATGCAAATATTCGAGAATCGCCAACCGCACGTCCAGCCCCACCAGGTCCACCATCTCGAACGGCCCCATCGGGTGGTTCAGGCCGAGCTTCACCGCCTTATCAATGTCTTCCGCCGTGGCCACGCCTTCTTCCAACAGGCGAAAAGCCTCGTTGCCGATCAAAGCATTAAGGCGGCTGGTGGCGAAGCCGGGCGAGTCCTTGACCCGCACGGTTTCCTTGCCCATCCGCCGCGCCACCGCCTCGGCCGCGGCGAGAGTTTCTTCCGCCGTCGCGGGCGTGTAGACCAGCTCGATGAGCTTCATCTTCGGCACCGGATTGAAAAAATGCATCCCCAGGAAGCGCGCCCGCCGCGAAAGGCTGGCGCTCATCTCGGTGAGCGAAAGCGAAGAAGTGTTGCTGGCCAAAATCGCTTCCGGCCGCGCTACTCTTTCGAGCTGCGCTAAGGTCTCCAGCTTCAGGCGCATCTGCTCGGGCACGGCTTCAATGATCAGCTCGGCAGCGGCTGCGTCTTCAAGCCGCGCGGTCAGCGCCAGCGCCGCCAGGGCCGCCGCGATGTCGCCGCTCCATTTCCCGCGCTCGTTGGCCGCCGCGAGAGTTTCCCGCACGTAGGCTTGCGCTGTCGCGAGCGCGTCGCGGCTGACGTCGGTCAGCACGGCGCGGAAGCCGCCCGCCACGGCGGCGTACGCGATTCCCCGCCCCATGGTGCCGGCACCAACGACGGCGATGGTTTTTACGTCCACGAGTTCGCTCTTAGAGCCGGAAGAGCCGCGCGGCGTTGTCGTAGAGGATGCGTTGCTTGGCCTCGGCGCTCAGGGGCAACTGGCAGAAGCGGTCAAGATTGGCGCGCAACCCGGGCACGCGCGGCCCCGGCCAGTCCGACCCCCACAGCGCTTTGTGCGACAGCTCTTCCAGCCGCGGAAAATAGTGGAGCAGATTCTGCGGCGGAATGCTGGAGATGTCCATACAAACGTTGGCGTGGCGCCGCAGAAGAAAAGTAGCGGTCTCGGTCCACAGCGGCCGGCCGCCGTGGGCAATGATGAGTGGGAGCTGGGGAAAATCCACCGCCACGTCGTCCACGTAAATGGGGTCGGCGTACTTGTTGCGCGCGCCCGGAAAGACCGAGGTGCCGGTGTGGATCATTACCGGCAAGCGCGCCTGCTCGGCCAGGCGGTAGATGACCTCGAGGGACTTCAATCCGTCGCGGTACTGGTTGGGGTAAAACAGTTGGTGGGGCGGATGGAGCTTCAGCGCCGGCAGCTTCAGCTCGTTGACGATGCGCTCCATCGAAGCGGCCGCATCCTTCACGGTGTTGGGGTCGAGCGAGCCGAAGGGAATCAGGCGGTCGCGGAAATCGCGGGCGTAGGCGGCGGCCCAATCGTTAACCGCTTCGGTGAAGCCCATGACGACGGGAGACACATAGTTGATGATGCCGGCGCGCTCGATGCCTTCGCGGTCGAGGTGAGCGACGAATTTCGCCGCGTCGCGCGACAGCTCCTCGACCTGAGCGAAGTCGCGCGTCTCGGAGCGAATCACGGCGACACAGTCCGGCTTCATCATCTCCAGCGGCTGCATGTGTACGTGGATGTCGATGACTTGTGGCATCGAAGAGGCGAGGCGGCTCAGTGCACGCCGTTCGGCTTCCACAGCTCGGTGAGCGCCCGGCGGGTAAATACGCGCAGCACGTCGCGGCGGTACTCGGGCGTGGAGACCGAGGTCTTGAGCGGCTTGCCGGTGCGAGTCACAACCTGCGACGCCGCCTCTACGCGCTCGGGGGAATACCGCTGGCCGGTCAGCATTTCGTTGATTTCACGCACCAACAGCGGAGCGGGGTTGACCGCCGTCAAGGCGACGCGTGCGTCGCGGCAGAAGCCGTCCTCGATCTTCATCGCCACCGCCACCCCCGCCAACGGATAGTCAATCGAGCCGCGGATGCGCAGCTTGTGATAAACGCCGCGGTAGCCCGCCCGGCTGGCGGGAACGAAAACGCCGATGAGGATTTCATCCCGCGCCAGGCGCACGCGGTCCATGCCGTCATTCTTGTAGAATTCGTGAACCGGAATCCGGCGCGCGCCGCGGGGACTGGTGATTTCGAGTTCGGCGTCCAGCGTGAGCAGCGCTGGCGCGCTGTCGCCCGACCAGACTGCCCAGCAAAACTTTCCTCCCGGAGCCACGTGACACACCGAGCCGTCTTTCTTCAGACAGAAGCCGCAAGACTCCCGCCAAAAATAGGACTGGTTGTACCAGAGGCAGCGCGTCTCTAGACACAAGTTGCCGCCCAGCGTCCCCATGTTGCGCAGCACCGGGCTGGCAACGAGACCGGCCGCCTGGGCCAGCACCGGGTAATGCTGGCGCACGGCGGGCGACTCGGAGATTTCCGTCATCGTCGCCAGCGCGCCGAGGTGGAGTCCCACGCCAGGCTCGAAGGAAATTCCCCGCAAGTCGCGCAAGCCCTTGATGTCCACCAGCACGCGCGGCGCGTAGAGGCCGGCGCGCAGGTTCGGCACCAGGTCGGTGCCGCCGGCGACGATCATGGCCTCGGGGCCGTGCTCGGCGAGCAGGCCGAGCGCTTCCTCCAGGCCGCGCGGGCGCGCCAACGCAAAGGCCGGCAAGCTCATGGCCGGCCTCCGTTGCCCTGTGCTTGCTGCTTCTGCTTTTCGCGAAGCGCGCGCAGAATTTTCTCCGGTGTAATCGGCAGGCTGGTGATGCGCACGCCGACCGCATCGTAGATGGCGTTGGCGACCGCCGGCAGCGTCGAGGCCAGCGAACCTTCCCCGGCCTCTTTGGCGCCCATCGGCCCTTCGGGGTCAATGCTCTCCACGATAATGGACTCGACGTGCGGCGATTCCAGCGTCGAGGCTGATTTGTATTCGAGCAAAGAAGGATTCATCAGCCGCCCCCGGTTCCAGATCATCTCTTCTTGCAGCGCCTGCCCGAGTCCCATCCACACCGAGCCGATGACCTGGCCTTCGACGTTGATCGGGTTGAGGGCGCGCCCGCAGTCGTGGGCGACCGTGATGCGCTCCACTCTCACCTGGCCGGTCTCGGGATCGACGCTGACTTCCGCCACCTGCGCGCTGTAGCTGTAAGAGGGCGAGGGCCCCA
>CAYTXK010000043.1:1087-11586 GCA_964441645.1 uncultured Acidobacteriota bacterium | reverse complement strand
CTTCGCCCTTCTCGGGCACGTCGAGGAGTTCCGCCACGTGGCGGACGGAGGTCAGAATCTCATCCACGGTGCGCGGCGCCACCCCATAGAGAGGGATGCCGGCCCGCTCCAGCATTTCCACCGTTTCGCGCCGGTTGCCCGCCTTGCTGCCCAGCACAACGTCCGGCTTCAGCTCGATGATTCGTTCCAGGCTGGGATTGATGACGTCGCCCACCCGCGCTTTGCCGCGCGCCGCCGGCGGGAGATCACGCGTTCAATCCGCACCGGAACGCGCACCACACGCCCGGTCTCATCCACCACGGTGCGGGTTGGTTGTTCAGCCGCCCCGGCGCCTTGAGCCAGGAGGAAGGCGACGCCCAGCAAGACCGGCAGGGGGATCTTGGCTATGACGCGTTTGTTGATCATTGTTGACAAAAAAAGCCTCAACCCTCGCCGGGAGAGTTGAGGCAATCTCGGAGCCAACACTCTCTCGCGCGAAGAGTGCCCTGGCGACGGCTCAGGCTGGTTTCCTGACTGACGGCTCCCTTGCGGGTACGCGCGGCCTGTCCCGCATCGCGGGATCCTTCCCGTCCCGAACCTTCGGGACAGTGGCTCAAGCCGCGCAGCCGATCACAGTGGCGGGACCGTGGCGGATTCGCACCGCCTTCCCGGCACTGAGCCGCGCCTGCCCTTTGTCGGGCAGGTGTTAGAGCAGGGCGAGTCTACGCCCGCCCAGGCGGAGGTGTCAATCGCCGGGGCGGTGAGGCGGCAATTGCTCGCGCGGGTTCTCCGCGGTAGGATGAGGCGTCCAAGAAAATGGGAGGCTGAGCGACGATGAGAACTCGCGCCGAAGTCTTACTGTGCGCTTTGCTCGTGGCGCTGCCGGTTTTCGGCCAGCGCGCGCCCCAGCAGGCCGGAGAAGTGAGCGCGCTCCTGCCGGTGGCCCACATCGAGCGCGCCGCGACGGCGGCAAGCGCCGAAGCCCGCTTGCGCGACCCACTGTTCTGGCGCGACTGGTTTGAAACCGCTGCCCAGGGCCGGGCGCGTTTGACGCTGCTGGACGGCTCTCTCGTCAATGTCGGCTCTGGCGCGCGCCTGCAAGTGCTCGAGCACGACCAGGCCACCGAGCGCTCCGAGATGGAATTGCAGTTTGGCAAAGTGCGCGCCGAGGTCAAGAAGCGCACGCAGGCGGGCGGCCGCTTCGAGGTGCGCACCAGCAGCGCCGTCATCGGCGTCATTGGCACACACCTGTACGTGGCCGCGGCGGCCGCGCTCACCACGGTGATTAACTTCGACGGCCAGGTGCGCGTCCACAATGCCGACACTACGGTCACCGGCGCTGAAACGCTCGAACCTTTTGAGCTAGCGGAAATTCCGCCCGGCCAGCCGCCCCGCAAACGCTGGGCGACCCTCGAAGAGCTCTTGCAGGCGCTGCGGGATACTCTTCCCGGCTTGCCGCTCACTGGCCTGCCCGAGCAGGCGCGCCCGGGCTCCTGCGTGAGCGGCAGCGCGTCAGGCGCCGTCGCGGGCGCGGCCGAGGGCGGGGCACTCCAAGTAGTTCCCGGCGGCTGTGGCCTTCCTGACCTCACGCCGGTGCGCATTTGCCTGCCGGAAACGGTACGGCCGGGCGTACAGGACTACACGGTGCGGATGGCCGACGGCGCCGTGCGCTGGGGCAGCTTGTTGGTGTTACCTCCGGCGCCCCTTCAAGACGCCTGGCTCCTCGTCTCTCCTGAGCTGCCGCCCGGCGCCACCCAACAGGCGCGCCTCGTGGGCCGCGACCACCAACCCCTGCCGAGAGTTCCCATCCGCCTTCGCCAAGCGGGACAGGAAACGGTGGTGCAGACCGATGAGAACGGCGGCTTCACCCTGCGCGCGCCCGAGGAGGGAACGATCGAAGTGGAAATCAGTCGCGCCCACCCGGGTGCTTCGGGCCCTTCTCCTTCTTTTACTGTGTTTCCGCCCATCGAAGTCACGGTAAAGGTTGTCAAAGATTTGAAAATGGGCGACGACGGCGAGTTTCAACAGCCCGGAAGTTTCATGACGGTCCCTGGAGAAGTAGCCAGCGCTCGCCTCGGCGAACAGGCTCTTCCGATTGTGCGCACCCTGACTCGCGCCGGGCAGGCATTCAGCACCATTCCCGTTCCCCGAGACCTGCCCGGAGGCGGAAAAGAGTTGGAGCTCGAAAATCCTGCCGGCGAGCGCCGCCGCCAGCCGTTGACGGTTTTCGAAATCATTGGCGGCAAGCTCGACCAACATCAGCTGATGAGCGGTCAGCCCACGCAAGGGGAGTACTACGTCTGCGTGGGAGGCACGGGCGACCAGCCCCGCAAAATCCGCGCCCGCATTCGCGCCATCGGCCCGGTGCACTTCGTCGGCCGGGGCGCCAGCGGAAGGAGCTTCGAGCAGACTTTCACGGCTGAGCCCGGCGGGCTGCTGCGCATTCCCTTCGAGATTCAGGCGGAGAAGGGTTCGCCCACGGGCATTCCCTTCGTTCTTCAGCTATTCTTGCAGGGCGGCTAGTGCCGTTCCAACTTTTTGTGCCCAACCCAAGCCAAACGACCGAACACAATAGGCGTTGGCAGGATGGTGTGTTCTAAGTAGTTGAAATTGGTTGGAACGGTACTAGGGCTCAGGGCGCAGGCGGCGCCACATCTGGACTTCACGCCCGCCGTCGCGGAACTCCACCTTATCCATCAGGTTGCGCATCAGAAAAACGCCGCGGCCGCCGGTGCGGTCCAGGTTTTCCGGAATGGTGGGATCGGGCACAACCTCCGGGTTGAAGCCCTGGCCTTCGTCGCGCACCCTCACCCAGAGACCCTGGCGAGGATCGCAGCGGTAGGCAAAATGGATTTTCTTCGAGGAGTCAAGCTGGCTGCCGTGCTTCAGGGCGTTGTTCAAGGCCTCGCGCAGGGCCAGGCGGATTTCGTCAAGATCGCCGCAGCGAAGTTGGGTCTTCTCGATGTCTCCGAAAAATTCCCGCAAAGCTTTTTCCATCTCAGCGGCCCGGGCCGGAAAGCTGAGCTCTTGGGCGGCGGCGGAAGCTGGTCGGCGCGCGGGTTTTCTTTTCGCCATCGTGTCTATGCAGCCCGCCGCGAGAACTAGCGGTTCTTCCACTGCGGCTTGCGCTTCTCCAAAATGGCGCGCAGCCCTTCCTGGGAATCCTCGAGCTTGTAGAGCTCGTTCAGAAAGAGGTTGTGCGAATGCTTGAGCGCCTCGATCAGGCCCATTCCCATCCCTTCATAAATCGCCTTCTTGGCGATGGAGAGCACGGGAGAGGAGTGCTGCGCGATGTAGGCCAGTAGGGCGTCCACAGTTTTGTCGAGCTCGGCTTCGGGAACGATGCGATTGATCAATCCCAGCTGCACGGCCTCTTCCGCCGACAGCGGCTCGCCGGTCAGCAACATCTCCATCGCGCGCTTGGGTCCGATGATGGCGGGGAAGATGCTCGTGGCAAACGGGGGAAACATTCCCAGCACCTTGATTTCCGGCTGGCTGAACTTGGCTTTGGGAGTGGCGATGATCATATCGCCGAAGGCCGCCAGCTCGCAGCCCCCGCCCAGCGCCGGGCCGTTCACCGCCACCACCACCGGCTTGCCGACATCAAGGGAAGCGGTCAGCACCCGCCGAAAGGCATCCAGCATCTGGAAGACTCGCTGCGACGTGTATTCCGGCACATCAACCCCGCCGCAGAACGACTTGCACTCTTTCGCGGCTTGGATCAAGGCCACTTTGATCTCCGGATGCTCGTGGAGCGATTCGAAGGCGACCGCCATCTCGGTGAGCATTTCCGCGTCGAGGTAGTTGTGGGGCGGGCGGTTGAGTGTCAGCCGCGCCACGCCCTCCTTCAATTCCCACCGAATGAACTTGAATTCCTGCCGCTCCCGCTTGGCCTCGCCGCCAAACATGTCATCGGTCTGCACTTCGACCATAGCTCACCTCACTGTCTGATTTCAGGCTACTTCCAAACTCAAGGCCATTCCCAGGCCGCCGCTCACGCACAGCGTGGCCAACCCCCGCCGGGCCCGCCGCCGCCGCATCTCATGCACCAGCGTCGTGGCGATGCGGGCGCCGCTGCACCCAATGGGATGACCCAGGGCAATCGCTCCGCCGTTCACGTTCAGCCGTTCGCGGTCGAAGTGCAGCTCGCGATCGCAGGCCAGCACCTGGGCCGCAAAGGCTTCGTTCAATTCTACTAGCTCGAACCCCTCTAGGCGAGTGCTGGTTTTCTCCAGCAAGCGAGTGATGGCGGGCACCGGCCCGATTCCCATCCGGCGTGGGTCAACGCCCACCGTGACCCACTCCCCCACCCGGGCCAGCGGCTCCGCCCCGGCTTCGCCGAGCCTGGCCTCGCTCACCACCACCAGGGCGGCCGCGCCGTCGGTGATCTGGCTGGCGTTGCCGGCGGTTACGCTGCCGTTGTCTTTGAACACCGGGGGCAGCTTCGAGAGTTTCTCTTCCGAGGAGTCGGCGCGGAAGGTCTCGTCCTGCTCCATCCGTCGTGTCCCCTTTTTGTCCGGCACTTCCAGCGGCACGACTTCTTCGGCGAAGCGGCCTTCCTGCCAGGCGCGAGCGGCGCGCTGGTGGCTCAGGCAGGCGTAGCGGTCTTGCTCCTCGCGCGGGATGCGATACTCCTCGGCCAGCACTTCGGCCGTCTCGCCCATCACCAGCTCGGAGAGCGGATCAAGAAAGCCGTCTTTGTACATGCCGTCGGTCAGCCGCTGATGGCCCATCTTCATTCCCCAGCGAGCCCCTTCGACCAGGTACGGCACGCGGCTCATGGATTCCGCGCCCCCGGCCAGAACACAATCAGCCTGCCCGCTGAGAATGCGTTCCGCCGCCAGAGCCAGAGCTTGCAGCCCGGACGCGCAGGCCTGATTCACCGTGAAGGCGGGCACGGGCGTTCCCAGGACGGGCCCCAGGGCGCGCACGGCAATCTGGCGGGCGACGTTCGGTCCTACACTCGCCTGGCGCGCGCAGCCGAAGATGACTTCTTCAACGTGCCGCGCCTCGAGCTGCGCGCGCTCCAGCGCGGCCCGCGCCGCCGCTACCCCCAGGTCCGCCGCCGTCAGTTCGCGCAGAGAGCCGCCGAACTTGCCCATCGGGGTGCGCACGGCGCTGAGGATGTAAGCCACTCTGGCCATCGCTGGCTGATTCCTCGCTGATTCCTTGCCGCCGGGCGGTGCGTGGGGCGAAGAAGGCTCGCGCGGGCTGCGGAAACGCCGGGCGGGCCCGAGCCGGCTATTCTCGCTGCGAGTACTGCATGGTCACGCCGCTGATGTTGAGGACGTCCCCCACCTTAAGCTCGTAGCCTTGCTTGAGCGGCTGACCGTTGACCAGCGTCTTTCCTTTGAGCGGCGTCACCAGGTACCCCGCGCCCTTCTTGGTAATGGCCGCGGCCACGTCGGGCTTAAACCAGCCCTTCAGCTTGATCATAGCGCTCTGTGATTTGCCTACCAGCGTGGTCTGCGCTTCCAGCGTGTATTGACGCTGATCCGTGCGGCCCGACACTACGGTTAGCAGGCCGGGTTTAGCCGCCGCTGCTGCCGCAGCGGCTTTGGGCGCCGCGACTTGAGCTGCGGCCCCCGCGCCCTCGGCGCCGCTTGTTTGGCCGGCGGCCGCCGCTGCCTTGACTTTGGCCAACAGCTCTTTCTGCGACTTGGTGTCGAGGAACACCGTCCCCCCCAGCGCCTGCACCGGGGCCCCCGGGGCCGCGGCCGCTGGCGCTTCCTCGACGGCCTCGCCTTTGCCGATGCCGTAAAAAGTGAGCGTGTGCTTGCCTACGCGAATCACATCGCCTTCTTGGAGGATGTGCTTCTTTATGGCCTGCTCTTTAACGAAGGTGCCGTTGGTGCTCCCCAAGTCCTCCACCACGTACTGGCCGCCTTCGACAATCACACGCGCGTGCTGGCTCGACACCGCCGGGTTGTCAATCGCAATCGTATTCCCCGGCACGCGCCCGATGCTCACCGGGCTCGAAGTCACCGGAACCTCTTTCAGAATCCGGTCTTCGTACTTCAGAACTAGCTTGGGCATTGACGGTCCCTCCTGATCATTTGCCGAAGCGGCTCCACAGGCGCCGCCACAGACTGTCCTCTTCGATTTTTGCCACTACCACCGTGATGTTGTCCACTCCGCCGTTCTGATTGGCCTGCTCGACAAGCGATGAACAAATCTTTTTTGGATCGCGCAGGATGGCGATGGCTTCGGCCAGCGCGGACTCCGACACCATGCGGGTCAGGCCGTCCGTGCACAGCAGCAAGTAGTCGCCCGCTATCAGGGGAATCTCGGCCAGGTCCACCTCGATGGTCGGCTCGCGCCCCAGCACCCGCAGCAAAATATTCTGTTGCTCGGACTGCTGAGCCTGCTCGGCGGTCAGCAAGCCCGCGGCCATTTGTTCTTCCACCAGGGAGTGGTCGCGCGTCAGGCGCTCCAGGTTCCGGTAGCGCCACAGGTAGGCGCGGCTGTCGCCCACGTGCGCCAGGCTGGCGAGGTTGTTCTGTATCCAGGCGCTCACTGCGGTCGTGCCCATCCCCGTCTGCGCCTTGTTTCGCCGGCTCTCTTCCAGGATGGCGCGGTTCGAGAGCTGCAGGGCCGCCTCCAGGCGGCGTGTCTGCGGCTGGAAGCCAGCGCTGGGCCCGGCCGTCTTGCCGCGCGCCCAGCGGTCGGCGCCGTTGAGCTGGCTGGAAACGGTTTTCGTGGCCAGTTGGCTCGCCACTTCGCCCGCCGCTTCTCCTCCCATGCCGTCACACACCACGAAGACGCCGATGTCGGGATGGCAGGCGTAGGCGTCTTCGTTGATGGGGCGCTTCATGCCCCGGTCTGTGCAAGCACCCACCCGTAGCCGCATCGGTTTCGTCTCCCCAGGGGACAGGATGGGCTCTCGCGAGCCACCCTCCGCCTTCCTCGGGTTCCATTGGCCGTGATTCTACCCGCAAAGGGAGCCGGGACACAACCGCTGTGATAAAGTCGCCCGCCAAGGAGCCGGCAGGATGAAAGGCTTGACCGACATCGAAGGCCTCCGCGTCGGCCACGCCAGCGACTTTGAAGGCCTGACTGGCTGCACGGTCATCCTCTGCGGGCCCGCCGGAGCGGTGGCGGGCGTGGATGTGCGCGGCTCGGCGCTGGGGGAGCGCGAGCTTGAAACCCTGCGTGTGGGGCACCTGGTCGAACGGATTCACGCTCTGCTGCTAGCGGGCGGCAGCGCCTTTGGTCTCGAGGCCGCCGCGGGTGTCATGCGCTACCTCGAAGAACAGGGCATCGGCTTCGACACCGGCGTGGCCCGCGTGCCTATTGTGCCCGCCGCCATTCTTTTTGATCTCGGGATCGGCGACCCGCGATGCCGCCCCGATGCGGCCATGGGCTATGAAGCCGCCCGGGGCGCGACCTCTGACACGGTCGAAGAGGGCAGCGTCGGCGCCGGCACCGGCGCCACGGTGGGCAAACTCTTCGGCATCCGTCAGGCCACCAAGGGCGGTCTGGGTACGGCCACGCTGGAACTGGCTGGCGGTGTCAAGGTGAGTGCTCTCGCGGTGGTAAATGCTTTTGGGGACGTGCGCAGTCCCGCCAACGGGGAAATCATCGCCGGCGCTCGCGTGTCTGAGACTTCTCGAGAGTTTGCCGATACGGTGGTGCAGATGAAACGCGGTGTCACCCGCAAAGCCTTCGGCTCACCGGCCGTCCAGCCGGCCACCACGCTGGCGGTGGCCGCCACCGACGCACGCTTCGACCGCACCGGCGTCACCAAGATCGCCGCTATGGCCCAGAACGGCCTGGCCCGGGCCATATCGCCGGTTCATACGGTGTTTGACGGTGATGTGGTCTTCGCTCTCTCCTTGGGGGAGAAGCAAGCCGACTTGAATACGATCGGGACCTGCGCAGCAGAAGTTGTGGCCGAAGCTATTGTACGGCCGTGCAGCAGGCGCGTTCGTTGGGCGGCGTCCCCGCAGTGAGTGATTGGAAAAAGGCGTGAGAAGCTGGCCTACTGGCTGGCTTTCTTTGCCTGCGCCAGCAGAGCCTGGATGCGCGCCTCGGTGCGCTCGTAGTCGCCTTCGCCGATGGCCACGTAGACGATCTTCCCCGTGTGGTCGATGAGGTAGGCGGCGGGCCAGTAGTGGTTCTGGAAGCGGTCCCAGGTGGCGTAATCGTTGTCGAGCACCACCGGGAAGGTAATACCCAGCTCGCGCACCGCTTTCTTTACGTTTTCCGAATTGCGTTCGTGCTCGAGCTCGGGCGTGTGCACCCCGATGACGGTCAAACCCTGCGCGGCGTATTTCTCCTGCCAGGCTTTCACGTAGGGGAGCTGGTTACGGCAGTTGTAGCAGGCGAACGCCCAGAACTCTACCAGGATCACCTTCCCCCGCAGGTCTCCCATCCGCAGCGGCTTTCCGTCCGGCGTGTTCAGCCAGCCCTTCTCCGGCAGGGAAGGCGCTGGCCGCGGCTTGGTTTCTTGCCCGGCAACGCTCCCGAGCCCCACAGCCGCCACCACGCCTAGGATAATCAGCCCCGAAAAAACTCTGCTCTTGTCGCCTTGTCTTTCCATCGCCCGTTTGGATGTCGCGCGCTCGCCCCGCGATTCATCCGGCGGCTTCGCGGCCTTCGTGTAGAATAGCGCACCGTGCTGGAGCTTGCCTACCTCCGTTCCTCCGCGGAGCGTGTCCGCAAGGCCCTCGACGACCGCGGCGCTCCCCCGGCGGATTTCGCGCAGCTCTTGCAGCTCGATGAGCAGCGGCGCAAGGCGATTACCGAAGTCGAGGCGCTCAAAGCCGAGCGCAACCGCGCCAACGCTGAGATCGGGCGCCTGAAAAAAGAAGGCGGCGACGCTTCGGCTCTGCTCGAGAAGATGAAAGAGCTCTCCGCCCGCATTAAGGAGTTGGACAAGCAAGCCGCGGACTTCGATGGCCAAGTGCAGGAACTGCTGCTCAAAATCCCCAATCTTCCCCACGAAACGGTGCCGCTCGGGCGCTCGCCGGAGCAGAACCGCGAAGTGCGCCGCTGGGGCGAGCCGCGTAAGTTCGACTTCGAGCCCAAGCCGCACTGGGATGTGGGCGTAGCCCTGGGGATTCTCGATTTCGAGCGCGCCAGCCGCTTGGCCGGGGCGCGTTTTGCCCTCTATGTGGGCGCAGGCGCCCTGCTGGAACGCGCTCTGGCCAACTTCATGCTCGATGTTCACACCCGCGAGCACGGCTACCGCGAGGTGCTGCCTCCCTTCATCGTCAACTCGGCCTCACTCGTGGGCACCGGCCAGTTGCCCAAGTTTGCCGGCGACCTTTTCAAGCTCGAAGGCACTGACTATTGGCTCATCCCCACCGCCGAGGTGCCGGTAACCAACATTTTCCGCGACGAAACTCTGGCCCCCGACCGCTTGCCGCTCAAGCTCTGTGCTTGGACCCCCTGTTTCCGCTCTGAAGCCGGCAGCTACGGCAAGGAAACCCGCGGCATAGTCCGCCAGCATCAGTTTCAAAAGGTCGAGTTGGTGAAGCTGGCCCGTCCCGAGCAAAGTTATGACGAGCTCGAATCCCTGACCCGCGACGCGGAAGCCATTTTGCAGAAACTCGGCTTGCCCTACCGCGTGGTCGCCCTCTGCACCGGCGACCTCGGTTTTGCCTCCGCCAAAACCTACGACCTGGAAGTCTGGCTGCCCGGGCAAAATAACTACAAAGAAATCTCTTCTTGTTCCAATTTCGAAGCCTTCCAGGCGCGCCGGGCGGGCATCCGCTACCGCTTGCCCGGCAAGACCAAAAGCGACTACCTGCACACCCTTAACGGCTCCGGCCTCGCCATTGGACGCACTTGGATGGCGTTAGTGGAGAATTATCAGCAAGCTGACGGCTCCGTCCTCATCCCCGAGGTCCTGCAGCCTTACCTCAATGGGCTCAAGCGCTTAGAGCCGGGACACGGGCTGTAAAGGCTAGGTTTGACAATTCCAACTTTTTCCAAACAAGCTTCGTAACACAGGACAGCAACAACCGCGGACAGTTGGAACGGCACGAGACACCTCTGCGCCGGCCCGCCATGGCAGGCCTTCCAACCTGGGGTGCTTTCAGGAATTCTTGGGCCCGCCGGGAGCCGGGATGTACTGGACCGGCGCGGCGCGGGCGGCAGGCTCGAACTGGATGGTGGTGTGGCTAATGCTGAACTCCCGCGCCAGTAAGACGTTGAGCTGATCCAGAATTTTCTCGCTCTCGCGGGTCGACATCTCTTCGATGCGCACGTGGCTGGAGAGCGCGTGCAGGTGCTCGGCCAGCGACCAGATGTGAATGTCGTGCACCTCCACCACCCCCGGTACTTTGAGCATGGCCCGCGCCACTTCTTCCACCGTGAGGTCGGGCGGCGTGCCTTCGAGCAGGATGTTGGTCGTTGTCTCGAGCACGCCCCAGGAGCTCCCGAGCACTGCGGCGCCGATCGCGAAGCTGATTGCCGGGTCAAGCGCGAACCAGCCGGTGCGCGCCATCAGAAAAGCCCCCGCCAGAATGCCCAGGTTGGAGGCGGCGTCGCCCGCGTTGTGGACGAGCACGGTG
>CAYTXK010000043.1:0-1077 GCA_964441645.1 uncultured Acidobacteriota bacterium | reverse complement strand
AGGTCAAAGCGTGTCAACACGGCGCGCTGTCTTCACATCACCTCGCCCCCGCCACATGCTTGCCGCGATGCCCCCGTTGACCCCGATGCCGACCAGCGACACCCATAGCATCAGGCTCGTATCCACGGGAACCGGGTGGCGGAGGCGTCGGTAGGCCTCGTAAAAAATGTAGGCCGCCACGCCCACGAGTACCAAAGCATTTACGAACGCCGCTAGCACGCCGCTGCGTTGGTAGCCGTAGGTGCGCCGGTGGTCGGCGGGCCGTTGTTGAGTGTAGAGAGCGATGAGCGAAAGGCCCATCGCGGGCAGGTCGCTCAGGTTGTGCACGGCGTCCGACACCAGCGCCAGCGAGTTGGCCAGGTAGCCGGCCACGAATTCCACCAGCACAAAGCTGAGATTCACCCACAGGGAGGCGCCCAGCGCCCGCTTCATCCCCGGGATTTCATGCACGTGCATTTCGAGGCAAAGTGTAGCCAAGCTGGCCGCGCCGCGCAAACCGGCGGGGAAGGACTAGGGGACGTGGGTGGGCTCTTCCGAGAGGTGGCCGGGGGCGAGCGAGCCGCTGCCCCCCGCTTTGCCCGCCACCTGCAAGCGAATCAAGGCGCGCTCAAGAGCGACCTGAGCGCGGGTGAGGTCGAGGTCAGGGTCGGTGACACGCTGCAAGCGTTCCTCGGCGCGCTGGCGAGCTTCGCGGGCGCGCTCGACGTCAATTTCTTCCCCACGCTCGGCCGTTTCGGCCAGCACGATCACCCGGTCGGGGAGCACCTCGGCAAAACCCCAGAAGACGGCCAGGTAGGTCCAATGGTTTCCCTGGCGGTAGCTCAGCTCGCCCATCTGCAACTCGCTCAGCAGGGGTGCGTGCCCGGGGAGGATGCCGAGGTAGCCGCCGCGGCCCGGCACCTGGATCTCGTGCACTTCCTCGCGCACAATCTGCCGCTCGGGCGTGACTACTTCGAGATGGAGGAATTCCGGCAGCATTTCAGTCGCTCGCCACCCTCACACGGCCGCCCGCATCTTTTCGGCGTTTTCGAGAACTTCTTCAATGGGGCCCATCATGTAGAGGGCCTGCTCGGGAAT
>CAYTXK010000042.1:10857-11634 GCA_964441645.1 uncultured Acidobacteriota bacterium | reverse complement strand
TTTCCGTCGCGTATTGGAGTTGGCACCCGAGAATACCAAGGCGCAATACGCACTGGGAATGTTGCTGCGCCGGCAGGGGCGGGAGGAAGAGGCGGCGAAAGTTCTCGCGGACTATCAGCGGATGAGTTCGCACAATCTCGAAATGACGCAGGCGAATCGGCGCGTTTCGGCGCTGCACTCGGAGTTGAAGAATCTCCTGGAGCAGAACCGGTTGGAGGAGGCGGAGCGAAAGGCGCGGGAGATTTTGGCGATTGACGCGCACAATGACTTTGCTTATTACCGGCTGGCGCAAGTTTATTTCTTGCGGCATGAGGACGGGCGCGCGCTGGAAGCGGTCCAGACCGCACTTGAACAAAAGGATTTCGAGCCGGCCTATTTTTTCCTGGCTGGCCTGTGCCTGGAGCGGCTCGGCCGTGACGCGGAGGCGGCTCGGGCCTTCGCGCAGGTCGTTGAGCTGGCCGACTATCCCGACGCCCACGCCGAACTGGGGCGGTTGGCGCTGCGCCGGGGCGACACCGGGCAGGCGGTGGCCAGCCTGCGGCGCGCGGTGGCCGGGGAGCCGGACAACCCCGATTTTCGCCTGGCGCTGGCCGAGGCGCTCGAGCAGGCTGGGGACCTGGTCGAGAGCCGCAAACAACGCGCGGAAGCCGAGGCGTTGCGGGCGCGGGCCACTCCTCACTAAGCGGAGAAAACGCGGTTCTTTGCTTCCTCTTGACGAAAGACAGGGTAGTAGATACTCTACGCCCGGGGCAGGGGGGTGAGGGAGTCCGTTTTTGC
>CAYTXK010000042.1:9246-10847 GCA_964441645.1 uncultured Acidobacteriota bacterium | reverse complement strand
GCGTGGCTCGCCGTGGATTAGAGGGTTCTATCTAACCCGCTCCGAAAACGCCAAGCTGCCCAGGTCGGCGGAATCCGGTTCCATTCCGCTTTCTTCGATCGATCCCGCCCCAGGCCGCGAGCGCCAGGTGAAGTGACCAAACTGTGTTCTTTCTAATTGAGCACGTCATCGCGATTGTCATTGCCCTCCTGATCGTTGTGGGTGTGGCCACGGCCCTCATGGTGGGAACCGCCATCCAGCGCCGGCAGGTGCGCGACCGCTACTTCCGCCGGCTCGATGATCTGCGGGACAAGTTTGGCCCCATCATCTCCGGCGTGCTGGACGGACGGGTCGAATACGCCCAGGGCGTGCAGGCCTTGCAGGGGCTCGGGGGCCGCGACCGGCTGTTGATGTTGGAGCGACTTTGTTTGGAGAAGCGAACTACGCCGGAACAGTTACCCATTTTGCGCCTCCTGTGCGAAGACCTGGGGCTGGTAGAAGTCTGGCATAAGCTGCTGAGCGGCGAACGCAAAGACCCTGAGGCCCGGCGGAGGCTGGCGGACGCCAACGGGTTTTTCCTCTACCGCCTGGGGCGGCTGGATTTTCTGGTGCGAGCCAAGTGCGCGGAGAACCTCGGGGTCATCCGGCATCATCCCAGCTGGCCGCTGCTGGTGAAGGCGCTCGAAGACCCGCACCCCGATGTGCGCGCCGTGGCCGTTCACGCCCTGGCGCTGCTCGGCGAGCCGCAGAGCTTTCCCGCCTTGCTCACCCGCCTGCACGGAGTGGTGACGGAGCCGCAGACAGTTCTTTCCTTGCGCGCGGTGAAGACGGCGGTGGTCAGCTTTCCTCTGGAAACGGCGAGTCAGCTTCTGCCTTCGCTTCAGCATCAGCACCGACGCGTGCGCTACCTGGCCACCGATGTTATTCGCGAAATGGTTGAGCGCGAAGCGGTCGGGAAAGATGGGTTCGTGCTCAGCCCCGCTCTGTTTCCCGCCCCGCTGAGCGAGGCCTTTCTGAACCTGTTGCCGCTCGATTCCAACTCCGACGTGCGGGCGCGGGCGGCGCCGGTCATTGCCTATCTGGAGGGTACGCGGCCCATCGCGGTTTTGCTGAATCTTTTGGAAGACAAGGAGTGGTTCGTTCGCTTGCACACGGTGCGGGCTCTCGCCAAGGCTCGCTTTACCCGCCAGGTGGATGAGATCGCCCGGCGGCTCACCGACACTCATTGGATGGTGCGAGAAGCCGCCGTGCACGCGCTGGTGTACCTGGGCCAGTTGGAACGTCTCTATGACGACTTTCTGCGCACCCCCGACCGCTACAGCCAGGAACAAATCGCCGATGAATGGCAGAGGGCCGGCGTCATTCCTGTGCTCTTGCAGCGCTATGCGCACGCGACGGGCGGAGGACAGGAAATGCAGGTGCTGGGGCGGCTGGTACAGATGAATAAGACCAGCTACATGCTGGCCACCCTGGAAATCCGCGGTGAGCGGGGGCTGCGCCGAAAATTTGTGCACGATTTTGGCCGGAGTCCGGACCCACAGATCCAATTGTGGGTGCGGGGGCTGGCCGAATCGTCAGCGGACGAGGAACTGCGGTCGCTGGCCCGGGCGCTATTGCCGCCG
>CAYTXK010000042.1:0-9236 GCA_964441645.1 uncultured Acidobacteriota bacterium | reverse complement strand
TCAGGGGGATGTTGAACCCGCCGTACCCGTAGATCAGCGTCGGGTTGTTGCCATCCAGGCGCAGGTCCTTGCGATGGACGATGAACATGCTGACCTTGGTGATTATCGCCTACTTCATTCTGGCCAACGGCGGCTACACCATTCTGATGGTCATGTCTCTGGTGTCGACCTGGCTGCACAACCGGCGTCTGACCTACCAGGACCTCGATGAGTTGCGCGAGTCCGTAGTCACCCCACCCGTGACCATCATTATGCCGGCCTGGAACGAGCAGGACGTTCTGGTGGAATCCGTGCGCTCGGCGCTGCGCACCGACTATCCCCAACTGGAAGTCCTCGTCGTCGACGACGGCTCGACCGATGGCACCCTGCTGCGGCTGCTCGAAGCCTTCCATCTGGTGAAAATGGACCTGATTTACCGCCCCCGCCTGCCCACCAAGCCGCTGCGCGGTTTCTACTACAATCCGCAGATCCCCAACCTTTTGGTGATTAGCAAGCAGAACGGAGGCAAGCCCGACGCCCTCAACGTCGGCATCAACGCCTGCCGAACCCCCTACTTCTGCACCCTGGATGCCGATTGCATTCTGGAACGGGACGCGCTCTTGCGGCTGATGAAGCCCATCGTGCACTCGCCCGTCAACACCGTGGCCAGCGGCGGCATCGTGCGCATCCTGAACGGCTGCCAGATGAAAGACGGCCAGGTGAAGCAGGTGGGGCTGCCCGATAGCTACGTGGAGCGCTGCCAGGTGGTCGAGTATCTGCGCAGTTTTCTCTTCGGACGCACCGGCTGGAGTCTGATGGGCGCCACCCTGATTGTCTCTGGCGCCTTTGCCGTGTTCCACCGCGAGAGCGCCGTCGAAGCCGGCGGGTTCAAGAAAGACACGGTCAGCGAAGATATGGACCTGGTCGTGGAATTGCACCACTGGGCCCGGACCAACAAGCGACAGATTGCCATGAAATTCACCTCCGATCCCGTCTGCTGGACCGAGGCGCCCGCCACGTGGGAAAACCTGAAGCGGCAGCGGCGCCGCTGGCAGCTCGGCCTGATGCAGACGCTCTGGAAGCGGTCGGAGATGTTGTTCAACCGCAAGTACGGCCCCCTCGGCTGGCTCAGTTATCCTTTTCATCTGTATGTCGAAGCCTTGGGGGCGCCGGTGGAGTTTTTGGGGTATTGCATGGTGCCCCTGGCGCTGCTTTTCGGGATGGTGCCTCCTAACCTCTTCCTCTTGTTCGTGCTGCTCAGCGTGGCCTACGGCAGCTTCTTATCGATCGGCTCGGTGCTGCTGGAGGAGCTGACCTACCGCCGCTATCCCAGCTACAACGACCTGCTGAGCCTGCTGTGGTACGCGATTCTGGAGAACGTCTATTACCGGCAGCGGGTGCTGTGGTACCGGTTCCTGGGCTTAGTGCTGTTCCTCCGGGGCTTCCGCGAATGGGAAAAGGTCACCCATGTGGGAGTCCCCCAGGAGAGCGCGAGCGCATGAAGTTTCTGAGCAATCGCATCGTAATTTCGCTCATCGTGATTGCCGTCCTGGCCTACGTGTGGGAGTTTGAGGTGCGGCCGCAGACCGGCCCCCTCTATGCGGCGGCGGTGAACGAATACAAAGCGGGAAACCATGAGCGCTCGCTGCAGTTGCTCAACAGCGCCTACGACATCGACCCCAACGACGCCAGCACGCTGGCCTTGCTGGGCTGGAACTATCTGAAGGTCAACAAGCCCGAAACCGCCGAGCCCTATTTCGAGCGGGCCCACCGCCTCTCCCCGGACGTGGACGATATTACCCTCGGCCTGGCCTACACCAAGCTGGCGCTGGAGAAGGATGCCGACGCCGCCCAGTTGCTGGCCGAGCTGAGCCAGAAGCAGAAGGGGGCCTCCTACGAAGACGTCAACGTGGCCCGCGGCACCCTGAACCGCACCCTGGGGAAGAACCGCGAAGCGGCGGAAGAGTTCCGGATTGTGCTGGCGCGCGACTCCGAGAATCCCGTGGCCTTGAAAAATCTTCGCGAAATCTATGACCTGCCCGGCGACGCCACGCAATTCCAGTTCGAGTTCCCGCCGCTGGAACGCCCCGCGCAGCTTACCTACCACACTCGAGCCGCGGGCGATTCCTTCAGTTTGCAGGGGCCGGGTGGCATGAAGCCCGCGCTGTTGATGGGTGTCAATCTCACCCCCTCGCTTCCGGGGCGGTTTCCGGCCGAGCCGGGCACCGACCCCAAGCTCTACCCTCAGTGGCTGCGACAGATCAGCGACATGGGGGCCAACGCCATCCGCGTCTATTCGCTGCTCCCGCCCGGCTTCTATCGCGCTTTGGCCGAGTTCAACCAGGCTGCGCCGCAGCGGCCGCTGTGGCTCCTGCAAGGGGTAGCGTTTTCGGATCCGCCGGCCGAGGGGGACTTTTTCCAGCCCGGATACTACGAGGCCTGCCAGAAAGAGATTCACGACACCCTGGACGCCCTGCACGGGCAGGGGAGTGTAGCGGGGGGCACGCTCCATCCCGGCGGCATTTATCTGAGCAACGTCGCCCCCTGGGTGGCCGGCCTGGTTGTGGGGCGCTACTGGGATTCGCACCAGGTGCTGGAGAACGACCGCCTGCACCCGGAACGCAAGAGCTACCGGGGCACCTACCTCGAGGTGCCGAACGGGACGGCCACAGAAATCTTTCTGGCGGAAATGCTGGATTACACGGCGAAGTACGAAGAGGACAGGTACAACTGGCAACACCCGGTGGCCTTTCTGAGCTGGCCGACCCTCGACCCGATGCGGCATCCCACGGAGAGCACGCTGCTGGAAGAGATCGGCATTCGTCGCTCGCTGGGCGAACAAATCCCCACCCCGCCCCCGCCTTATGACAACGATGATGAAGCCACAGTGAACCCGACGCATTTGCGGGCGCTCGACAAGCTGGCGGCCGGCTATTTCGCCGCCTACAACGTTTCACCGTTCTATCCTGACTTCATGAACTACGACCCCGTCTACCAGCGGGCGCGGGACGCCGAAGGGCCCAACCCGTTCTATGGCTACCTCCTCGATCTCAAAGCCAACCATCGCGGCCTGCCGCTGCTGGTGGTGGAATACGGGGTTCCCTCCAGCCTGGGCATCGGGCACTTCAACCCCGCCGGCTTCAACGAGGGCGGGCTGACGGAAGCTCAGCAAGGACGTTTGCTGGCGCGGTTTACCCGCAACGTGGTGGAGTCGGGCGCGGCGGGAGGGCTGGTGTTTGAGTGGCTAAGCCAGTGGTATCGCCGCTCCTGGCTGGTCCGTGATTATGAAACGCCGTTCGCTCGCAACCCGTTGTGGACCAACTTCATGGATCCGGCCGAGTACTTCGGCCTGGTGGCCACCGACCCGCAGGGACAGGGGCCGCGCGCGCACCGGCTGACGGGGGAGGCAACGGAGTGGGGGGCTGCGGAGCCGTGGCACGGGGAGGAGAAGCCGGGGCAGGTGCAGCCGGTCGGCGACGCCTTTGACCCGGCGCGCAACTTGAAGGCGTTGTATGTGGACGCCGATGAAGGGTTCCTCTACTTGCGCCTGGTGGTGGAGAAGCTCGACACCAACAATGACGGGCAACCGGATTGGCGCCAGGTCAATTATCTCATTGGGATCGGGACGGCTCCCGAACAGGCTGGGCTGACCTATTTGCCCTTCATCGCTCCGGTGCGTTTCCGGCCGGGGATGACCTACGCCCTGCAGTTGGCTGGCCCGAGCGCCTCGCGCCTGTCGATTGCTTCCACCTACAACCCCTTCGAGGTGGCGCAGGTGGAAGGGTTGCCGGCGCAGACGACCCTCCAACCCCGGCTGGGCTGGCGGGCGACCCTGAGCGACACCGGCAGCTTTGAAGCGCAGATCATTGAGCCCAACCGGCGCCGGTTCGGGCGCGACGGCCGCTATTTCCCGCCGCAACGCTATGAGCGCGGCCTCCTGCGCAGCGGAAGCTTGGACCCGGCGGCTTCCAACTACGATTCCCTGGCTACCTGGAATGCCAACCTCAAGACCAACACCATTGACCTGCGGATTCCCTGGAACCTGCTGAACATTACTGACCCCTCGAGCCATCAGGCGGTCGCGGGCTTGCAGCGCGATGGCACTGTTGAGACAATGGATACGGTGGGGTTGAACGTAGTGGTTTTTTCCTATCAGCCCCGCGAGGCGTTGTTGATGCGGCCGATCATGGAGCAGGGTCATCCCATTGCCGACTCGCTGCCGGGGATGGAGAGCGCTACGGCGATGTCCAACGAGGCTCTGCGGCCGTACCGCTGGGTCGGCTGGAACGTGCCCCGCTACCAGCTTCGGCTGAAGGCCTCCTATGAAATCCTCCGCCAGGCGTTGCGGTCGCTGCCGGCGGCGCCCTCCGCTGCGGCGACTCCTCGCCCGCCGGCGACACCGCGACGGAGCCCGGGCGCCAGGTGAGCCAAATGTTTAGGATTTCTCCGGAGCTTCTCGCCAGGTTGAAGGAGCCGCGGGTCCTGCTCACCAGCCTGGCGGGCTTGACCCTGGCGGGAGCGGTCGTCACCTACATCATTTTGCTCTTTCCCGGCAGTCCCTTGATGCGCTGGGTGGAAGCGGAACCGCCCGAGCGCTACGGGATGATTACCATCGGGCCCTATCCCCAGGAGGAGGATTTCCCCCGCCTCAAGCAGGCGGGAGTCAAGTACATCGTGAGCCTGCTTGACCCGGAAATCCCCTACGAGAAACCCATGCTGGAACGCGAAATGGCGCTGGGGAAAAAGTACGGCCTGGAGGTAAAAAACTTCCCCATTTTCCCCATGGACAGCATCCTGGGAACGGAGCTGCTGCCCAATTCAGCGGAGCAACAGAACAAGGCGGTCGAGTTCTTGGAGCACTTGGATGGCCCCGCTTATGTGCATTGTTACCTGGCTCGACACCGGGCCATCCGCATCCGGGCCGAGCTGATGAAGTCTGAAGCCCTGGAGCGCTCCGCGCCCACCAGCGGCACCGGACAAGAGGAATGGGAGCTGCTCAACCGCATCACCGAGGCGCAACTGGAATTCCGTAACAAGAATTACGCCAAGGTGCTGTACATTCTGGAGCCGGTCGCCGTCAAGGACGTGGACGTCTCCAACCTGCGCGGCTGGTCCTACATGCGCCTGGGTTTGATTGGCGAGGCCATCAAGAGCTTTCAGGAGGGGTTGGCCGTGGATCCCTCCAATCCCCGCAGCTTGTTGGGGTTGGGCTTCTGCTACCTGCGCAATGGGGAGCCAGTAATGGCCCAACGTCAGTTTGCGGCCGTCCTCGAGCAGCTACCGAACGAACCCGACGCCTTGATCGGTGAGGGGTTGTCGTATTTGGGAATGCAGAACAAGAAGTCGGCGGCGGAAAGATTCCGGATGGCTTTGCAACTCAGACCCGATAGCAAGGAGGTGAAGGAGTACCTCAAACAAGCCGAGTCGCCCTGAGCGTGACCGGCGCCGGTCGGGAAGCGGGGGGCTGCGGCCGGAAGCTTGAGGGAGTCCTTCAACGGACCCTATGAAACGAACCTACGGCAGTTGGACAGCGCTGGTGTTGCTGCTGGTGTTGCTGGCCAGCCCCTTGGCCGCGAGCGCGCAGGGCGCCGCCGGCAAAGGAAAGGGAGAGGAGCGTCTGCGGGCGCTGGAAAGACTGCAGATCGCCAACACCATGTTCGGCCAGCGCGACTACGAGACGGCGCGCAAGTACTACACCGAGATCCTGCCGTTTTTCCCCAACAACATTGATATCTTGAAGAACCTCGCCCTCTGCCACTTCCGGTTGCACAGCTACGCCGAAGCCGCCAAGTACTACCAGCAGGCCTACGAGCTCAATCCCAGCTCGCGCGAGATCCCCGACTTCCTGGCGCGCTCGCTGATGTCCTTGAAGAAGTACGACGAAGCTGCCGCCCTCCTGCGCCGCATGGCCGAGCTGCCCGGTGCAGGCCCGGAAGTCTGGCAGCGTACCGCCGAAGCCTATGAGAGCGCCGGCCGCCTGGACGATGCCGTCCTGGCCTACGATGCCTACTTACAGCGCGCCCCCGGCGACCTCAAAGCCCGCACCAGCCTCGGCAAGCTCTATGCCGGGCGAAAGGATTATCCCAAAGCGGTTGAACAGTTCCGTCTGGTCCTCTCCGCCAATCCCAACTTCTCCCCCGCCTTGATCGGCCTGGCGCGCGTGGTGGCCTGGCAGGGGCAACACGAGGAAGCCCTCGGACTCTACGAGCGCGTCTTGAAGATGGAGTCGCGCAACGGCGAGGCCCTCTCCGGGAAAGGATTTGTTCTGCTGTGGTCGGGCCGCTACCAGGAGGCCTACAACCTCCTGAAAGAATTGCGGCGCCGCTATCCCACCGACGGCGATATCGCCCGGGCGTACGATGAAGCGGAAGCCAAGCTCAACCAGCAAGGCCTGGAAGTCGCCCGGCGCACCGGCGAGGCCGCCCGCCTGGAATCCCACTACCGCGAGCGCATCGCCCGCAATCCCAACGACGGGGCGGCCTTGAAAGCCCTGGCAGGAATGACAGGCTCGGCCGAGCGCTGCCCCGAAAGCGTGCAGTTTGGCCAGCGCGCCCTGGCGCTCTCGCCCGACGACCTCAGCCTGGAGCTGATCCTGTCCCGTTCCTTGGCCTTGTGTGAGCGCTACGACGAATCTTTTGCCCACTTCCAGCGCTACGCCCAGCTCCAGGAGCAAGCCGAAGGCACCATCACCGAAATCGGGCGGCTGCTGTTGCGGGCCCGCCGCTACCAGGAGTCCGCCACCGTCTTCCGCAACGTCATTCGCTTCAATCCGCAAAGCCGCGAAGCCAACGTGGGCCTGGCGCGCTCGCTGGCGGCCCTGGGCGATTATTCCGAGGCGCTGCGGCGCTACGACCTGGTGCTCGAGGGTTCGCCCTATCACTACGACGCCCTCCAGGGCAAAGCCTTTGTGCTTTACTACATGAAGGACTACAGCGACGCCCGCCCGCTCTTCGAGCAGTTGCAGCAACTGAAGCCGGAAGACGCGCAGAATGCCGACGCTCTGAAGAGCATTGCGCGCGCGGAGGAAGCGGCCCGCTGGGCCGCCCTGCGTCCCCCCTCGGGCGCGCCCCCGGAAGACTACATCGCTTACTACCAGAAACGTCTGGAGGCCTACCCGGATGACCCGGAAGCCCCCAAGGGCCTGGCCTACAACCAGGGTCGCCTGCGGAATTACGGGGAAGCCATCCCGGGCTACCGCAAAGTTCTGGCCGCCAACCCCGCCGACCTCAGCTCCAAGAAGGAGTTGGCCCGCCTGCTGGCCATGGACAAGCAGTATGACGAATCCATCCAGCTCTACCAGGAGGTCGTCCAGGCCGCGCCGGATGACACTGGCGCGCAGGAGTCCCTGGCCCGCACCTATGTTTGGGCCGGGCGTTACAGCGAGGCGCTGCCGATTTATCAGTCTCTGGCGGAGAAGTATCCCGAGCAGGTGGACTACCGGATGGAAGTGGCGCGCATGCAGGTGCGCACCGGCGACTACGCCGGCGCGCGCGCCAGTCTCAATGCCGTGCTGGCCACCGATGCCCAGAACCGCGAGGCCCGCGTCACCTTGGCCCAGCTTGACCTCCGCGAAGGCCAGCGCCAGCAAGCCCTCGGCCGCTACAACGAAATCCTTGCCCAGAACCCCGACGACACCGACGCCCTCTACGGCAAGGCGCAAATCCTCTACTACGAGGGCGATCTCGGCGAGGCGCAGAAAACCGCCAGCCACCTGGTGGACCTGAAGCCGGACAGCTTCGATGGCGTCTATCTCCTGGCTAACATTGAGAACGCCCGGCGGCGCCGCACGCCCACGCTGGCCCTGCTCGATCGCGCCGCGCAGTTGAGCCCCGATAACCCCGATGTCAGGGCGCTGACCCAACGCGTCCGCGAGCAGCCCGTGGTCACCCTGCGCACCTCCAGCACCTACGGGCGCGAGATTAGCGACGATGAGCCCCAGTTCACCCGCCTGGGCGAGCCCGATCTGCGTTTCCAGACCCACCGCGCCACCGTCGGCTGGAGCATGCTCCCCAAGACCGACTCTTTCCTGTCGTTCGGCTATTCGCCGGTGGGCAGCCCCACGGGAGGGTTGGCCGGCAAGATGGAGCCGGCTGAAATCCTCTACTCCCAGCGCACTCGTGTGACCCGCAACCTGACTCTCCGCCTGGGGGTGGGCGCGGTGCGCTTTGGCGCCGACGACTTCCTGTTGCTCCCCGGCTTCGACGGCAGCCCCGCCGCGGCCGGCACGCAGCCCGTGCCCACCGCCGACATGGACGTCCAGGCTCTCGGCGGCGTTTCCTACCGGTTCAACAACCACTTCAGCCTCGACCTCGATTTCCGCCGCTCGCCCGTCACCTACACCCACGTCTCCACCGGCCTGGGCGTGATGGAGAACGAGTGGAACGCGGGATTCAACTTCGACTTCGACCCCAGGACCAGCCTGCGCTTCGATTACGGCTATTCCCTTTACACTGCCTTGGGGCCCAGCGCCAGCCGGCCGGTCGGCGCCTTGCCCAGTCAATGCCGCACGGTGGCCGACCCCGACCGGCATTGCACCGACCACGCTAACGTGTTCCGCGTGATCTTCAACCGCAACCTCTACGGCTCCGACCGCGTGGCCTTTGACCTCGGTTACACCACTTCCTATCAGGACTTCGCCGGCCCCAAGCGCGACATCTTTATGGGGTTCTTCAACCCCGATTCCTACCAGGTGCACCAGGCCACCGGGCGTTTCTGGGCCAACCTGCTTCCTCGGCTGGATTTCGAGCTGCGGGGCGCCTACGGCGTGCGGCAGCAGTCAGAAGTGGGCGTGAACGGCCCCATTCGCCCCGGCGAGAGCGTCAGCCCCTCCTTCGTCATCCGCGCGCACCGCCGGCTAACGGTTACGCTGCGCTACAGCTACTACAGCACCTCGCAGACCTTCGGTGATTTGAGCGGGAACGTCTTCACCGTGGTGACCGACTGGCGGTTCTAGAAAGACTACGGAGGAATCATGCTCTACGTTGATGGCTATGTGTTGCCGATCCCGAAGAAAAACCTGCTCGCCTACGCCCGTATGGCTCAGAAGGCGGGAAAGGTCTGGCGCGAGCACGGCGCCCTCGACTACAAGGAGTGCGTGGGCGACCACCTCAAAGTTAAGTGTGGGGTGACCTTCCCGCGCCAGATGAAGCTCAAGCCCGGCGAGACCGTGCTCTTCTCGTTTGTCGTTTTCAAGTCGCGCGCCCACCGCGACCGCGTCAACGCCCGGGTGATGAAAGACCCGCGGCTCGCCAAGATGA
>CAYTXK010000041.1:0-11967 GCA_964441645.1 uncultured Acidobacteriota bacterium | reverse complement strand
TCATCACTTTTTCGTACGGCGCCTCCGGGTCGCGGCGACCGGCCTGGCGGCGGCATTCGTCGCGGTAGGCGAGCGCCGTCTCGTAGCGGTGATGGCCGTCGGCAATGATGAGTTTCTTCTCGGCCATGAGTTCCTGAAAGCGCGCCAGCGTGTCCGGCGCCGTGACCGTCCACAGGCGGTGGAGGGCGCCGTATTCGTCGGTCACCTGCTGCGGTTTTTCGCTGCGCGCCACCTGGTCGAGCAGCGCGTCCACCGCGCCCTTGGGGTCGCTATAGACCATGAAGAGTTGACCGGTGTGGATGCGCGTATGCCGCAGCAGCTCCAACCGGTCCATCTTGGGCCCGGCGAGCGTCTGCTCGTGGCGATAGACGACGCCCGCGGCGTAGTCCTCCAGGCGCCCGAGCGCGATGAACCCCTTGCGCACCCGGCGCTCGCTGGTTCCGGGAATCGTGTAGTCCTGGAAGTAAGAATAAATCGCCGGACGCGCCTCCGGGACGATTACGTCCGCCGCCACTGTTTCTTCCAGCCATCGCGCCGCCCGCGTGTAGACGTTTTCTCCGCCATTGTCTCCGGGCGCTGCCTTGCCCTTTTCCAGCCGTACCAGGTTATGGGGATGAAGCTGGTAGTACCGCTCTTGCATCACCGGAGTGATTTTGTCGTAGGGCTGGGTAATCAGATTCTCGAGCGTCGTGCCTGCTTTCTGCGGGTCGTAGCGGAAGGCACGGAAAGGATAAATGGTGGCCATCGGGCCGCTCCCTTCGGCGGCGAACGCCGGGAGTCTACACGCCCGCTTGCGGAGCGGCAAGGCTCTTGGCTCACTCGAAGTATCCTACGTTATAATCTTCTGCTTTCTTCCCGGAGGACCCTGAGCACTATGGCCCGACTGCGGCAGGACCCCACCACCTGGCTCTGGATCGTCGCCGGCGAAGCGCGCGGCCTGGCGGCCTCGCGCGGCCCCGAGTCCGCCGAATGCCCCTTCTGCCCATCGGCCGACCTGAGCGAAGAAGTTCTGATTGCCGAAAAGCGCGGGGCGGAGAATGCCTGGGCGGTGCGCGTGCTGGCCGACCGCGCCCCCGTCTTCCACAGCAAGGGGGAACTCGAGCGCCAGGGCGACGGCCTCTACGACAACATGGCCACGGTGGGCGCGCACGAGCTGGTGGTCGAGGGGCCGTCCCACGAGGCTCACCTGGGAACTCTCCCGGTCGAACTTCTCCAGCAGACCCTCGAAGCCTGCCGCGACCGCATCACCGCTCTCAAGCAGGACTCCCGCATGCGCTACGTGGAAGTCTTTCAGCTCCAAGGCCGCGAAGCCGGGGCGCTGCTGACCCATCCCCACGCCCAGATTGTCGGCTCGCCTATGATCCCGACGCGCGTCGAGCGCGAGTTGCGCGCCGCCCACGCCCATTACCTGGCCAAGGAACGCTGCCTCTACTGCGATGTCGTCCGCCGGGAAATCGCCGACGACAAGCGGGTGGTAGCCCTGACGGCGGAATATCTGGTCGCGTGTCCCTACGCCTCCCGCTACCCCTACGAGATGTGGCTGCTGCCGCGCCGCCATCATTCTTCCTTCGAAGAAGCCATGAACGAGCCGGGGGCCTTGGGGCAACTGGCCACCGCGTTTGCCTCCGCGCTGCGCCGCGCCGAAGCCATCACTCCCTCGCTCGCTTTCGTCCTGCACACCGAGCCCAACCGGCGCCTCCCCACCTGGCTGCGCGAAGAATGGCAAAGTCTGTCGGAGGACTACCACTGGCACATCGAAATCACGCCCCGTCTGCCGCTGCCCACGAAGACGCTTCCGCCGCAGGAATATTCTTTGAATCAGATCCTGCCGGAAGACGCCGCCAAGCGCCTGCGCACGCTATGATCCCGCGGGAGCGGGACTTCTGGCCCACCCTGCGGGTTTTCATCTTCGACCTCGACGGCACCCTCATTGATTCCAAGCTCGACCTGGCGCTGGCGGTAAACGCCACGGTAGCGCAATTCGGTTTTCCGCCCCTGCCCCACGAGCAAGTCTACAGTTACATCGGCCACGGCGCTCCCCGGCTGGTCTGCCAGGCCCTCGGGCTTGAGGAAAACGACCCACGCGTCGAAGAAGGCCTCGCCTATTTCCTCCGCTACTACCGCGAGCACATGCTCGATAACACCGTTGCCTACCCCGGCGTGCGCGAAGGACTGGCGCAATTGCACGCCGCCGGCCGCGTGCTCACCGTGCTGACCAACAAGCCCGAGCGCATCAGCCGCGACATCCTGCGCGGGCTGGGCCTCGCCGACTCGTTCCGCCTCATCTACGGCGGCAACAGTTTCGAGCGTAAGAAGCCCGACCCCATCGGAGTGCAAACCATCCTGCGGGAAACGGGCGAGAGCAAAGAGCGGGCGCTGGTGGTGGGCGACTCGGAGATTGACGTCCAGACGGCGCGCAACGCTGGCGTGCCGGTGTGCGGCGTGACCTACGGGCTGGGGAGCCATTCGCTCGAGGCCAGCGCGCCTGACCTGCTCGTCTCCAGCCTCACCGAGCTGGCCACGCTGGTCTGCGGCACAGGTCTCTGAGAAGGCATCGCCCTAACACACGCAAGCATCCAAACAAGTATGATTCCGGAGTGAAATTTCAGCTAGGAGGAAGTAATGATGAAGCGAGTCGTCATACTTACCCTAGGCCTGCTGTTAGCGGCGGGTCTCTTGGCCGCCGCCGAGAAAGAGTCCACCGTAGAGGGAACCCTGGTGGATGCCAAGTGCTATCTCGGCGGCGGCGACAAAGGCAACGACCATATGGGCATGAAGAACTGCGGGAGCGAGTGCGCCAAGTCCGGCAGCCCGCTGGGCGTGCTGACCTCCGCCGGCAAGTACTACACCCTGGCCGCGCCGGCGCCGCAATTGGCGGACTACGTCGGACAAACCGTTCGCGCCACCGGGGCCATCAAGTCCGCCACCATCCTCGCCGACAAGGTCGAAGTGAAGAAGGGTGATAAGTGGGAGGAAGTGAAGTTTGACAGCGCGATGTAGCCGGGGTAACTGTCAGGCCGCTCGGCGGTAAAACTCCGCCACTTTAGCAACCACGTACTGCTGCATCTCGGCCGTTAGTTCCGGGTACATGGGCAAGGCCAACACCTCTTCGGCCGCCCGCTCCGCCTCCGGGCATTGCCCGGCGTGCCCACCCCAATGCTGGAAACACTCCTGCCGGTGCAACGGCACGGGGTAGTACACCTCCGTGCCCACCCCTTCTTCCCCAAGAAACCGACGCAGGGCCTCGCGGTCGAAAGCCCGCACCACGTACTGGTGGAAAGCGTGCCGGCTCTCGGGAGTCCGATAGGGAATCACCACCGGGTGCTTGGCCTCGGGGTAAGACTTCTGCCGGTCAGCCAGGCCAGCGCGGAGAAACAACTCATCGTAGCGGTCGGCCACCTGCTGGCGCGCCAGCGTCCACGCCTCAAGGTAGTTGAATTTGACCCGCAGTACCGCGGCCTGAATCTCATCCAGTCGGCTGTTCCACCCGACCGCGTCGTGCCGGTAGCGGTCATGTGTGCAGCCGTGGTGGCGCAGGGAGCGCAGGCGCTCGGCGATTCGGTCGTCGCTGGTGGTTACCAGCCCCGCATCCCCGAAGGCTCCGAGATTCTTAGTCGGGTAGAAACTGAAGCAGCCGGTGCGCCCAAGGCTGCCGAGACGCCGACCGTGGTACTCGCCGCCCAGGGCTTGCGCCGCATCCTCGATGACGGGGAGCTCGGCCCGCGCCGCCACCTCCCCCAGATCTTTCATCTCGGACGCTTGGCCGTAGAGGTGCACGGGAATAATGGCGCGGGTGCGGCGGCGGCGCTCAGGGTCGAGGCCTTTCAGGTAGGCCTCCAGACGAGCGGGGTCCATCGTCAAGGTTCGCGGATCGATGTCCACGAAAGCTGCGCAGCCCCCCAGTCGCGCTACGGCGCCGGCGGTGGAGAAAAAGGTGAGCGGAACCGTCACCACCTCGTCTCCCCGCTCGACGCCCAGCGTGACGAGCGAGAGCAGCACCGCGTCCGACCCGGAGGCGCACCCGACCGCGTGCGCCACTCCGCAGTAGTCCGCCAGCTCCCGCTCCAACGCCTCCCCTTCCGGCCCCAGGATGAATTGCTGCCGTTCACAGACGCGGGCCATCGCCGCCTGGATCTCCTCTTTCAGCGCGGCATACTGAGCCTTTAGGTCGAACTGCAGCACAGTGAGGCGGGTGGCGGGCTTGGGCATCGCGGCTTTCACTCTAACACAGGCCGCGGGAGGGGCGGGTTAGGCGAGACTGGCCAGGGCGGCGGCCTCGTCGTCAACCAGCTCGAGGACGTTATCGAGGCGGACCATCTTCAGAGTTTGTCGGACGCGCTTGGGAGCCGCAAAGAGCTTGCACTTTCCCCCGGCGGTCTTAGTGGCGCTGAAAACGCGCACCAGGGCGCCAATGCCGGAGCTGTCCATCTCCGGCACGCCGGCCAAGTTAATGGCCAGCTGACGCGTTCCGGCGCTGATCAGCTCCTCCACCCGCTCGCGGAAGGCCTGCTCGGCATCGCCCATCTTGAGCGGCCCTGCCAGGTCGAGAATGGCGACGTTCCCGGCTTTTCGAACCGTAATGGTCACCCTGCCCTCAAAGGAGACGCCGCCCGCAGGGGCGGCGGTGGATTCCTCCGGGTAAGCAACGCCAC
Source organism: uncultured Acidobacteriota bacterium (assembly GCA_964441645.1). Lineage (GTDB taxonomy): Bacteria > Acidobacteriota > Terriglobia > Acidiferrales > 2-02-FULL-67-57 > CAYTXK01. The sequence continues at coordinate 7,315 of CAYTXK010000041.1, read as the reverse complement.
GCTACCGTAACCCGAGACACAAATCAAGAGGCAGAGCTTCACGGGGGCGCCACTCGGCGCCCTGCAACTCTGCGTGGACAACTCCGCGCCACTAGGCGATAATCAAAGCAAGAGACAGGTTGCTCGCCCAGGCGAGTGCAACTGGAGGGAGAGAAAAAGACAATGAGTTCGACCCCGCAGCAGCCCACAGACGAGATAGCAGAACCGCAGCAGCCTCGAGGGGGAACCCCGGCCTGGCTGATTGCCCTCATGGTTATCATGGCCCTGTTTCTGGTTTATGTGGCCTATGCCCAGAACAGCGCTCGCCAGGAGCTGAACGCGCAACTCGGGCAGGCCAATGAGAAACTGACCGCGCTGACCACGCGCGCCAGCTCGCTCGAAGACCAGTACGCCAATCTCAAAGCTCAGTTAGACGTTACCAGCGAGAAGCTGGGCATGACCCAGGAGGAGTTGTCCCGCGCCCGCTCGCTGGCTCGCCAGATCAAGGAAGAACAGCAGAAAACCGCGGCGCAGTTGGGCACCAAGCTCGAGCAGCAGCAGGCGCAGCTCGGCTCGCTCTCCGGAGAGGTCGGCACCGTCAAAGGCGACGTGGCCCAGACCCGCCAGGTCCTGGAAGAAACCCGCTCGACCTTGGAGCGCACCATGGGTGACCTCGGCGTGCAGAGCGGCCTGATCGCCCGCAACTCCAACGAGCTGGAAGACCTGAAGCGGCGCGGCGAGCGCGACTACTTTGACTTCGACGTCAAGCAGTCCAAGCAGTTCACGCGCGTCGGCTCGGTCTCGATGCGGTTGAACAAGACCGACATCAAGCGCCAGCGCTTCACCCTCACTCTGCTCGACAGCGACAAGCGCATCGAGAAGAAAGACAAGACCCTGCTCGAACCCGTGCAGTTCTACATGCAGGGCACCCGCCATCTGCTCGAAATCGTGGTCTTCCAGATTGACAAAGGCCGCATCGTCGGCTACCTCAGCGTGCCCAAGGAATTAGCCGCCGCCCAACGCTAGACACCTCCGCCCAGTTTTTACTCGAGACCCGCACGCCGAGAACCGGCGGCGGGTCTTTCTTTTTTAGGGGAGCGGGGTAAGACGCCGAGTACTAACCGCCGGAGACCGCTGGCGGGGCGTCGGAGGCGGCGCGCACACCAGGGGCCGGCAGCCTGGCCGTGTAGACCTCGAACAGGACCACAGCCATAGCCACGAGAATCGGGCCCAACAGGATGCCCAAAAGGCCAAAAGCGGCAATCCCGCCCAGGAGGCTGATGAAAACCAGCAGGCCGTTCATCTGCGTGCGCCCGCTGAGCAGCAGGGGGCGCAGAACGTTGTCAATGCTGCTGACGATCAACGCCCCCGCCGCAAAGAGAATAATAGCCTTGACGTACTGCGCCTTGACCAGCAGATAGAGCCCCGCCGGCACCCATACCAGCCACGCCCCCACCAGCGGCAGGAGCGAGAGAAAACCCATCACCATCCCCCACAGCACGGCGGCGTCAATCCCCAAAATCCAGAACATCAGGCCGCCCAGCGTTCCCTGAACCGCCGCCACCACCAGCCCGCTCATCACGCTGGCGTAAAGTACGCTGTAGGCCACATAGAAGAGCCCTTCGCGCGTGCCCTCCTCCAACGGCAGGGCGCGGCGCAGCCGTTGGAGCAGCGGAGGTCCGTCGCGAAAGAAGTAGAAGGCGGCAAACAGCGTCACGAACAGATCAAACAACAGATAGAAAAAGTCGCGCAGCAGCCGCCCGGCCTGCCGGGCCATGAAGTTGCCCAAGTTCTGCAACTGCTGGGTGACGAACTCGTTCACCTGCCGCTCGGTGATGTTGTATTGGGCCAGCCGGGCCACGATGCGCTCCCTCGGAACCTGCTGCCACACCTCGTGCAGGGGCACGCGGCCCTGCCGCCATTCCGCTTCCACCCAGTGAGCCAGCTCGAAGGCCTGAGCGGTAAAGGACCCCAACACCACGAAGCCGGGGGCGATGATCACCACCGTAAGCAGCAAGGTGGTCACCAGGGCGGCCCGGCTCGGCTGCGGGATGCGCTCCTGGACGCGCCGGTGCACAGGATAAAACATGATGACCAGGAGCCCTGCCCAGGTCAGCGGCACGAGAAAAGGAGCGAAAACCTTGAAAATAAAATAGGCGAACAGCCCCACCAGGCCGATATAAAGAATGCGCTCCATCTTTTTCCCTTGCGGTCGCCCGATTATCGGCGGTGGGCGCGGGCGAATCAAGGCGCATTTTGAGACGCCAGCGCTCGCGGGCTCGCAGCCGGCCTGCTATAATCGGCTTTCCGCCCGGAGTGCTTGTGGGGGAGAGCTGCCAGCATCACCGTACCCGCCTGATTGCCCAGGACGACGCCACCACCTACGTCGAGTGCTTGGACTGCGGCGAGCTCTTCGAGGCGGCGGAACTCGACCGCCCCGCGCCTCCCGTCCCGGAGTTTGACGAAGACCTCTCCGACGCCTGACCCGCGGCATCAAGCGAAAAGCGCAGCTTCAGGCTAGAGAGCCGATCTTTTCGGCCAAGCGCAGCACGTCTTCGCGCGAGACGCTGAGAAGGGTGCGATCGGTGTCGCGGTCGGCCTCCAAGCACTCGCGCAAATAGGCGGCCGCCACCTGGGCGGCTTCCTCATCGGTGAGCGGGCGGCCGGTGCGCTCGCGGAATTCCACAAAAGCCGGATGGGCCAGTGCCACCGTGACGCTGCGGCCGTTAACCAAAAACTTGCAATCCAGGGTGTCGCTGTGTCGCGTGGCCACCGCCGACCACAGGTGCGAGAAGCGCACAGTGTAGTCCTCCCCGGTCAGCCGGGCGCGCACGGTAAACGGCGCCACCAGCTCCGACATCACTTTCGCCCGAGGAATTTTCACGTCGCGGCCTCCGCGCTGGGTGCGCTTAGTGTAGCTGTGTCCGGCACGCCAGGCAAATGCGGAGCACTCGCGCCGAGCTTGCAGGTGTCGTTCATCGGGAAAGGAAGGCGGCCGGGCTCTTACTCGACGCGCACGGTCAGGGCCACTTCTTTGCGGGCAGGGCGCAGGCAGATCTGGTCGTTGCACGCCTGGTAGTGGAAGGCTAGCTTGAGTGTGTAGGAGCCGGCGGGCGCGTCGGGCTGGGCCCGCAGCTTGAGGGGCACTTTCACTGTCCCTTGATACACAGAGAGCTTGTCTTCCGGCGCGAAGCCGAAGCTTTTCAGTTCGCCCGCCGGAAAGCGGGCGTTTACCAGCACGAAGGGCGCTCCCTCGACCAGCTCGACCCGCGTCGGAATCAGGTACTCCTCCGCCGGCTTGTTGGAATTGATGTGGAACCCGGCGCGCACGGTGGCCAGCAAAGTAACGGCGCTCGTGCCGCCGCGCTTGGTGGCGAGCCGCATCGGTTCCGCTCGCACCTCGACCACTTCCTCCGGCTTGGGCATCTGCGCCGCCAGCCCGCAAGCCAGCGTCAGCCCGGCCACGAGCACGGCGATCCGCTTCATAACAGGTCCTCGATGCTCTCCCGCAGGATGTCCACATCGGTGATGCCGATGTTCTGGTAGGCGATGCGCCCCTGGCGGTCAATGTAAATCGTCATCGGCAGGCCGACCAGCGGGCCAAAGGCTTCGGACGCCTCTTTGTTCTTGTCGAGCGCCACCGTGTACTCGATGGGCGTTTCTTTCAGGAATTTCTGGATGTCGGGCCAGCCCCCGTCGTCGACCGAAACTCCGATGAATTCCACGCCGCGCTCGCGGTACTTCTGGTAGGTCTTATTGAAGTGCGGGATCTCCAGCCGGCAGGGCATGCACCAGCTCGCCCAGAAGTTCACCACCACCACCTTGCCGCGCAGTTCGCTCAAATGGAAGGTGTAACCGTCGGCCCGTTCCAGCACCACGTCGGGGGCCGCCGGGCGTTCGCCGGGGTCCTGCTTCAGCGGCGCTTTAGCCACCGCTTCCGCCAGCGGAATCTCAATGTTGAAGCGGTTGAAAAAGGCGAAGTAGCTCGCCAGCCAGGTGAGCTGATTGGTGGCCACCAGCAGCCCCACGCCAATCAACAGCACCCCCGCCGCGCGCTCCACCCACTGCAAGTAGCGGCGAAAGCCCTGGTAGAACGACAGAAACTGATTGAGCGCCAGCGCGGTCAAGAAAAACGGCAGGCCCAGCCCCAGCGAGTAAATCGAAAGCAGCAGTACGCCCTCGCCCACCGTCTGCTTGGTGGCCGCCAGCAGCAGCACGCCGCCCAGGATGGGTCCGATGCACGGCGTCCACCCAAAGGCGAAGGCCAGCCCCAGCAAAAAGCTCCCCGCCGCGCGTCCCGCGCCCACCTTGCCGTGATAGCGGACGTCGCGATAGAGCGTGGGGAACTTCAGCAGCCCCAGCAGGAAAACTCCGAACAGGATGATGATGGCGCCCGCCAATTTGTAGAGAACCGACCGGTAGGCGTTGAGGAAGTTGCCCACCGCGCTGGCCGAGGCCCCCATGGCCACGAAGACCACCGAAAAGCCCAGGATGAAAATCACCGCGTTGAGAGCGACGGCCCGCGTGGCCCCCGCGCCTCCTTCCTTCAACTTCTCCACGCTGACCCCGGACATCAGCGACAGGTAGCCCGGAACCAGGGGCAGGACGCAGGGCGAGAGAAAGGAAAGAAAGCCCGCCAGGAAGGCGATGCCGGGGCTGATGTCAGTCATGCCGAAGAATCCTTCGCTCCTGCCTCTATGAGATGCGCGCGCGCCGGTCTGTGGTGCATTTGCTCATTTCGCTTCCGGCACGGGCGCGGCCTGCAACGACTCTACAAGGCGCGCCAGCTTCTGCGCGTCCAGCCGCTGCGCCCACGGCGCGTCCCCCAGCTGATGCATCCAGACCGTGGGCGCCGGCGGCCGCCCGTCCCAGCGCACACCGCGCTCAAACACGAGAAATACATCCCAGGCCGGCTCATCGCCCGCGAGTCCGAGCACGCGCCCATAGGGCAGGCCCAGCCGCAGTTCCGGGTCGAGATAATTGAGCACGCGCCCGTCCGCTAAGCGCTTTCGCGCCGCCGCCCGCGCTGGACCCTGCAAGCCCTCGAGACTCAACAGGCTGAGCACTGGCACCCAGACGACGTAAACCTCCAGCTCCGAGTCGGGATGCGCATCGAGAACCTGCTGTTTCACTTCGGAGACCCCCCGAAGGCAAGTCGCTCAAGTAGGGTCAAGCAAGAGCAGCAGGCGCACCTTGTCCGCGTCCTGGTTGAACGCGCTGCGCAGCGGCTCCCCGTCGGCGGAAAGAACCGGGAAAGGGGCGAACTCGGCCGGCGTGGTGACTTGCGGCGTCGCCCGACCGGCCAGGAGAAGCGTCAGAACGAGCAGCGCCAGTCCGGCGCCGCTCCGCCACCCTTTTTGCCGCACGTTCATTGCTCCTTCAGGATACTAAAAACTTGGACGCCGCGCCCCGGAAAAGGTGAGGAGGCGCGATCGACACCCAAAAAAGTGCGACGGAGGCAATGGGCGCTGACTAGGGGAGGGGCCAGCCGGGGATGATTTCGTCAATCTCGCGCATCAGGCGGATGGTTTCGTTCAAAGCGACGACGACTCTCTGGTAGTGGGCGATGTCGTCGGCAGACAGGTTGCGGCCCTTGCGGTCTTTCAGCCACTTTTGGCACACCTGGTAGCCGCCGATGTGAAATTCCCAAACTTCTTTGGGGACGCCTTCGAAGTATTGAGTCTTGTTGATGTATACCCGTTTCTTCTTTTCGTCGTACGAGACCTTCTCCATCCCGTGGTCGCCGGGCTGCTCGTAGCGGGTGATGAAGTTGTTCAGCTTGAGGGATTCCATCAGGTGGAGCGAGACCAGCTCTGCCCCTTTTTCGCATAGCGTCCGCAAGAGCTTCTTGTCCGACGTCAGCGGCACCCGCGGAAGGTCGGTTTTGAGAAACTTGGCGTAGCGTGCTCTGAACTTCGGCGAGTGGAGGACGGCGAAGATGTAGTTGAAAATCTCCTCTGGAGCGGGACCGCGGCCCAAGCCGCCTTTGACTGTCCCACCAACATGCTGCTCAAGGTTTGGGTTGCTGGCGGTTTGTGAAGGTGCGGTGCCTAGTTGCATCTGGCCGTTTCTTTGTATTTCCGCGTGCGCTTGACAGTGCAAAGGAAAGAGGTAGTCGATAGTCTTCAGGGAGACAGCAACGTGCTCAATGATGTGGTTTGCGGCCAGTACGTGAGTCCAGGCCCCACTGGTCTCAACACGTTTGGGCACGATCAGGCCGCGGTTGTGGCCGCCGAGCATGTGGCGCATAACCTCTTGGCGTGGCCTGACGATGAAGCCGAGGCTGTTTCCTGTGTAGTAAGTATACCGGAGGTCGAAGGGCCTGTAGAGGATGGGAGCAATGTTGGCGTCGTTGGGGCCCGAGTCGGCAATATCCCGCCTTGCATCTGCTAACTTCCAGTCCTTAGCATCCCCTCCCCAGTCGTACTTTTGGCGGATTTCCTCGATCTGAAGTGAGGCGAAGTCATGAGCGGTTTGATGGATTTCCTCACGCGACCAGCAGATGGAAACGCGGTCCCTGGCGGTGACGATTCCGACGGAGTTGACGGGGAAGATGTCGTTGAGCTTCCAGCCCCGTTCGTATTCTCGTTCTAGGTCTGCCTCCCGGGGAACGAACAAGTAGGACGGTGAGGCGGGCTGAACTTCCTGCCAAGGGGTCGAGTTACAGCTTGCTTGGTCGAGATAGTCGTACTTCGGTTGCCGACCTCCCCACAGGTTGGCGTGGTACGCGGCGGTCTGTTTGGTGTACCCCTGCTGTTTGACAAAGACGCCGATACCCACGCCCTGTTGGATGTCGAAGACGTTTTCGTCCTTCCCGCCATCCGGGGCACGTTCTTTCTTCTTGGTGCTACCGTGGAGGTCAAGCAGATACACGTCGTTGAACTCGGCAAGCAATTGCTGGCGCAGGCCGCGGAACGTGGGGTTGTCGAGGTAGCCGTTGTTGGAGATGTAGGCGAGGATGCCGTAGCCGGTCTTGTTGATGCGCCACTGAGCAAACCTAATGAACTTAACGTAGTCGTCTTGGAGCCATTTCGGGTTCTTTTCGCCCAAGGGTTTGCCATCCACCTTGTAATAATCCTGAAGAAGCTTGCCGATGAAGGTAAGGACTTTCTTTTGCTTCTTGGTCTTGGGATCTTCCTGGATGGTCCAACTACGGTTGGCGGAATGGCCGGAGTAGGGCGGGTTGCCGAGCACTACCATGATGGGCTTTTCCTTCTTGATTTCGGCGGCGGCGTTCGCCTCGTCGGCGATCCACTGGGCGAAGATAAGCTCAGACTTCTTGATGGCTTCATCGAGGGTGTTGGTGAGGTAGATGCCAAGGCGTTCGTCAGAGTCG
>CAYTXK010000040.1:11519-12098 GCA_964441645.1 uncultured Acidobacteriota bacterium | reverse complement strand
CAGCGTGAAGACCTTGGCCAGAAGGCGGGCCTCCCCGTGTTTGATCACTGTTTTCTCGCGCACCTCCCCCTTGAAGTCCACCGCCTGGCCGTCGGGCTGTACGACCCGGGCTCGCAGGTCCTTGAGTTTGAGAAGGCCCTTAAGAAACGGAATCTCGACATCGGCGTACTTACGGCCTTCCTCGCGCAAAATCTTGATGCGGTAGTAATGCCGCACCTCTAGCTTGTCGCTCCGGGACTCAAACTCGCGGTAGAGGATGATGGCGGGGGCGCCGGGGCGCAGGGGGTCGTCTTTGAGGGCCAGCTCTTCGGGGGTGATGGGCGGCCAGTCGTCGGCGCGGGCGGTGGGCGTGGTGGCCAGCAGGAGCAGAAACAACAGCGGAACCGCGGCGGCGATTCGCAGGGCGCCGTGGCCGGTCATGGCTGCACCTCCGCCGGGTGGGACGGTGCGGTAGGAAAAGAGACGGGGAAAACCGAGAGCCGCCGTCTCCGGGTTAGCGTTGGTCTTGATTCAGCGTTCCACCCACTCGATTGCTGCCACCTTACTCGGCCGGTGGGGGCGGTGTCAATTGGGCGTGGA
>CAYTXK010000040.1:9823-11509 GCA_964441645.1 uncultured Acidobacteriota bacterium | reverse complement strand
TGTTGCGGATGCAATCGAAGAAATTGTCATGGTGGGCGGGGAGGTTGACGCGGCGGGGGGCGGCGGGCGTAAGATGGGATCACGCTACAGAAACCCGAGCAAAGGCGGAAGACCATGAGCGCAAAACTTCCCGTGTTGCTGTACGGCGTCCTCGCCTACGTGTTTTTCCTGGGGACGTTCCTCTACGCCATCTGGTTTGTGTGGACGCTGGACCGGCCGCAGCCGCCGCCCGAGTCGCTGGCGCGGAACCTGCTCATCAACGCCGGGCTGCTGGCGCTGTTCGCTGTGCAGCACAGCGCGATGGCGCGTCCGGCCTTCAAGCGGGTGTGGACGCGCGTGATTCCGACGGTCATCGAGCGCAGCACCTACGTGGTGGCGGCGAGCGCGGCGCTGCTGTTGCTGATCGTCGCCTGGCAGCCGCTACCGGCGGAGATTTGGCGCGTCGAGAGCGCGGTGGGCCAGCGGGTGCTGCAAGGTCTGTTCTGGGCGGGCTGGGGCATCGTGCTCGGCACCACGATACTCATTGACCATGGGGAACTCTTCGGACTGAAGCAGGTGATCAACTACTGGCAGGGGAAGCCGCCCTCGTCGGCGCCGTTCGTGACGCCCGGGCCGTACGGGTTTGTGCGCCACCCGTTGTATTTCGGTTTCCTGGTCGCCTTCTGGAGCGCGCCGGTGATGACGGCCGGGCACCTTTTCTTTGCGGTGATGTGCACGGCTTACATCCTGGTAGCCATTCAGTTCGAAGAGCACGACCTGATTACGTACTACGGCGACGCCTACCGCCGCTACCGCCAGCAGGTCTCCATGCTCATTCCCTGGCCGAGCAAGTGGAAGTCGTCGTGAAGCAGTCGCGGGCGGCGCTCGGCTTTCGCGCCCATTCGGGATGGGCGGCGATGGTGGCGGTGGGCGTCCCGAACCTTCGGGAGGCGCGCGCGCCCGTCGTAGTCGAGCGGCGGCGGATTGAACTCATCGAGCCCGGGATTCCCAAACAGCCGTATCACGCGGCGGAGAACTTGGAGTTGAAGAAAGCGGAGAAACTCATCGGGCGCTCGCGAGACACGGCGCGGCGGCTGGCGCGGGCCGCGGTGCGGGCGGTCGTCGGCGAGTTGGAAGAGAAAGGATTCAAAGTTGTCGGCGCGGGGCTGCTGCTGGCGTCGGGCCGACCGCTGCCTTCGCTGGCCGCGACGCTGGCTTCGCACGCGCTCATCCACGCCGCTGAAGGAGAACTGTTTCGCGAGGCACTCGCCCAAGCCAGCGAACGCGCGCGGCTGCCGGTGACAGGAGTGCGCGAGCGCGAAGCGCACGAGCGGGGCGCCGCCGGGCTGCGCATTGCTGACGGCAGGCTGCGCGACCGTCTTTCGGAAATGGGCCGCGCGGTCGGCTCACCGTGGACGCAAGATCAAAAACTGGCGGCGCTGGTTGCCTGGATGGCGCTGGCCGCCGCGCCTCAGCGATAACCACACCGCGGCTCGTCAGAAAAGCAGATCCCTCGACTTCGCCCCGCCCTTTCTCCGAGAGAGCGGGGCTTCGCTCGGGATGACAAAAAGACGCGGCCTTGCACTGAGCCCTGGCACCAGGCACAGAAAATGGCGGGTGGGGGTGATTTTTACCCCTCTGTAGCCCTCTGGAAATAGGGCAGTAAAAATTTTCTTCCGCAAAAACCGCAAAAACCGCAAAAACCGT
>CAYTXK010000040.1:1353-9813 GCA_964441645.1 uncultured Acidobacteriota bacterium | reverse complement strand
CACCGGCATTGGAGTGGAACAAGTCGCCGGCAGCCGCTAGGCTCTATCCTCAAAACGGCCCTCCTTTAAGCTTAGAACCGGATTCTACAAGGGTTCAGCCGGTCAAAACCAGATGAGCCGACAGACTCCGATGATGCGAAAAGGCCAAGAATGGGGGCACGGGGTAATTTTTACCCCTCTGCAGCCCATTGAAAAGAAACCAGTAAAAATTTACTTCCGCAAAAACCGCAAAAACCGCAAAAACCGTAGACAGGGAGCGGGCGGTTTTGTTACACCTACGCAAGCTCGCCAGTTGAGACGCTGACGAGTGAAAGCGAGACGCGGCAGCCGCCGCGCCTCAGTCCCGCCTCGCGGGACCGCTGCCTGGCGCTCCTCACTGCCAGGAGCGAATTCACCACGGAAGGATTGTGACCTTCGTGTCTGTGCCACAACCATTGCCGAAGCAGCCGGTCACCGGCGAACTGATAACCGCCGACGTGCTCTCGAGCGTGGGCACCAACACCATGGCTTTCAGCGGGGCCGATAATCCCTCGGCGGCCTGGCGGCTGATGATTGCCGATAGTCCGGCGGCCTACGCGCTCTACCGCGATATGGAAGAAAAAGACGGGCAGGTCAGCTCGGCGCTCGAGACCCGCAAGGACGGGGTGCTGCGGCGCGAGCGCAAAGTCATCGCCGCCAGCTCGACCGCCGCCGAGGAGCGGCGCGCCGCGTTTGCCCGCGAGGTGCTGGCCGCCATCCCGCACTTCGAAAACATTCTTTATGAGCTGCTCGACGCCATCGGCTACGGCTTCACGGCGGCGGAAATCCTGTGGGAGCAGGAGGGGTCCTCTGTTTTCATCCGCGACATCAAGCCGCGCCCGCAGGAGCTTTTTTCGTTCGCGCCTATCGGCAAGCCGCAGACCGGCGCGCTCCAATTCGCGTCGCGATTCCCAGCGGCGGGGGCCGCTGGGCTGAGCGGGAGTGTACAAGGGCTGCCGGAGCACAAATTCCTGGTCTCGTCGTTCCGGCCGCGGCACGGCAACCGGCGCGGGCGTCCACTGCTGCGGCGCGTGTTCTGGGCGTCGTGGTTCAAGCGGCAGGATTTGAAGTTCTGGTTGAAATTCATCGAGAAAGGCACGGGGTCGGTGGTGGTGCGCTACCCGCAGGGGGCGAGCGATCAGGACAAGCAGCGGGCGCTCGAAGCCGCCGAAGCCATCAACGCCGAGACCGCGGTCGCCATCCCGGAGAACTTCCAGATCGTCAGCGAGCTGCTGGAAGCGGCGCGGGGGGGCGACTCGAGCGTCTTTCTCACGCTGGCCGACCAAGTCTGCAACAACGAAATCGCCCGCGTCATCCTGGGGCAGACGCTCACGCAACGCGGCGGCGAAGACGGGCGCGGCTCGCGCGCGCTGGGCGAAGTCCACCAGGCCGTACGCTTCGAAAAAGTGGCCGCCGACGCGCGCGACCTGATGAGCGTCATCAACGACCAACTGCTGCGCTGGCTGTTTTTGTTCAACTTCGGGCCGGAGGTGGCCGCGCCGCGCTGGACGATTGCGCTGGACCCGCCCGACGACCTGCGGCAGCGCATCGAGATTGACGAGCGCCTGGCCCGCCTGGGCGCACCGCTGCCGCTCAGCTACTTGCAGCGCACCTATTCCCTGCCCGCGCCCGGGCCCGAAGAGGACGTCGTGGATACAACCGGGAGGAATTCTGAATGAGCACCCGGCACACCGAAACCCGAAACGAGAAAAGCGAAAAGCAGATCCCTCGCCCCGAATGCCTGGCAAACCTGGCTTTCGGGGCTCGGAATGACAGTCCCCGCGCACTTGAGGGGGCGTGGATTGAGGTTTTTCGCGCGGGGGATTACGGCGAGCGCGGGGCCTGGACGCCGGAGGACCTCGACCGCCTGGCTGCTTCCTACAACCCGCGCCTGCACGCCGCCCCCGTGGTGCTCGGCCATCCCGCCAACGACGCGCCCGCCTACGGCTGGGTGCGCGCCTTGCGCCGCGCCGGCGATTCGCTGTGGGCGCAGCTCGAGAAGATTGACCCGGCGCTCGAGGCGCTGCTGCGGGCCGGACGCTTCCGGCAGCGCTCGGTGGCGCTTTACACGAACTTCGCGCCCGCCGGCGGGCCCTACCTGCGCCACCTGGGATTTCTGGGTGCGGCCGCGCCCGAGGTCAAGGGGCTGGCGCCGGTGCGCTTCGCCGAAGCGGCCAACGTCTGTTTTTCGTTTGATACTCCTCCCTCTCTGGAGGTCTCCATGCCGGAGCCGAAATCGAAACTGGAAAGTTTTGTCGAGCACCTGCGCGCGTTCTTCGCAGGTGAAGCCAACGCACAGCCAAGCGGCAAGGGAGAAGCCTCTGCCCTGCCCGAACCAACCACCGCCAGCGAAAACTTTGCGGAGCGGTTGGCGCAGATGGAACAGCGACTCGAGACGCTAGGCGAGGAAAAGAAAACAGTTGAAGAAAAACTCGGTGAGGCGGAGCGGGCGCGGCGCGGAGAGGAAATCGCGCACTTCGTGGAATCGCTGCGGCGGCACGGGCGGTTTCCGCCGGCGTTTGAGCGCTGGGGAGTGGTGGAGTTCATGGAGCGGCTGAGCGAGGAAGACGCGCAATCGAGGGACGGGCAGACAAGAGTGTCTGCCCCACCGGAGGAAGAAATGCAGATTTCTCGCCCCGAATGCCCGCCCCCGAAAGCCAGCCATGGCAGGCATTCGGGGCTGGCTTTCGGGGCTCGGAATGACAAGGCGCCCGAGGGCCACGAGGCTGTGGAATCCCGAGACGGAGAGACTTCGTGTCCCAGTCTTCTCGCTTGGTTCCAGGAGTTCTTGACGAAGTTGCCGGCGGTGATTGAGTTCCGCGAGCTGAGCGGTTCTTCAACGCTCACCCGCCGGAGCCCGCAGGGGGCGACCGGAGCGCGCGCTTCTCTGGTGCACTTCACCGAGCCGCAGCGCGGGATGACCATTGACCCGGCGAGCATCGAGCTGGCCGAGCGCGCCGAGGCGCTGGCGGCCGAGCTGGGCATCAGCTACGCGGAAGCGCTCGCGCAACTGCGAGAGGAGGCACGCAGTGCCACGACTGCATGACCTCAGCGGTTAAAGCCGCGAGTTTGTTTTGCCGGGGTTTCAGCGGGGCTTAAGCCCCGCCCCACAAAGAACTCCGGAACTCAAGGAGGAAAAGAACAATGGCAATCGGAGGCGAAATCGCTCTCACGCAAAAGGCGGAAGGCGGCGCCATCAACGCCGACCTGGCCGTCATTCAAGGCACGAGCGCCGACCAGGTGAAGCTGCCGGCGGCGGTCGGCGACCGCGCCAAAGGCATCACGGCGCTCAAGGCCGATGCCGCCGGCAAGGCCATCCCCATCATCGTGATGGGGCCGGCGGTGGGCACGGCGGCGGCCGCGATCGGGGCCGGCAAGTTCGTCAAAGTGGCCGGCACGAGCGGCAAGCTGCAAGAGGTGAGCGGGGAGTCGGCGGGGACGACGATCGAAGTGGTCGGCCTGTCGATCACCTCGGCGGCGGCCGACGGGGACAAGTTCGACCTCATCGTGACCCCGTACCGCTACAAAGTCTAACGCGCTTTTCACACAAGGGAGGAAAACCTCATGGCATTCGTCAGTCCGTTGCAAGGCCACATTGACGTGGCGCTCTCGAATTTCGCGGTCAAGTACCGGAACCCCGGCTACGTGTCCGACCGCGCCTGCACGCGCGTGCCGGTGCAGCGACAGTCGGACAAGTACTGGCGCTTCGGCACCGAGCAGCTCCAGGCGCTGGTGGACGACCTGCGCGCGCCGGGGGCGGCGGCGCAGCGCATCGCGCAGTCGCTGTCGGCGGACACCTACTTCGCCGAAGACCATGCGCTGGAGCGGCTGATCACCGACGAAGAGCGGGCCAACTTCGACGCCGGCGACGTCGAACAGTGGGCCAGCGAAACCCTCACCGACAAGCTGCTGCTGCGCAAGGAGAAGCTGTTCGCTTCGATGGTGACCGACACCGCCCAGGTCACGCAGAACACGACCCTGGCGGGCACGCAGCAGTGGTCCGACTACACCAACTCCAAGCCGACCGAGGACATCCAGGCCGGGCAGGAAACCATCGCCAAGAACGCCGGGGTGCGCGCCAACACGCTCATCATGGGCTTCGCGGTGTTCTCCAAGCTGCGCAACCATCCCAAGATCGTCGAGCGGGTGCAGAACATCCGCGTGGGGGTGGTGCGAGAGGAAGACCTAGCGTCGCTCTTCGACGTGCAGCAGGTGCTGGTCTCGCAGGCGCTGGAAGTGTCGGCCAGCGGCACGGTGGACTTCGTGTTCGGCAAGCACGCCGTGCTCTGCTACGTGTCGCCCACGCCGGCCTTCGGCGAGCCCAGCTTCGGCAAGTCGTTTGTGTGGGCGGGCGCGCCGGGCTCGACGCAGGGCTTCATCGTCGAGATCGGCCGCGCCACGCCGGTCTCGCGTAAGGCGGATGAGCTGGCCGTGCACTTCTACTACGACCAGAAGATCACCGCCGCGGCCGCCGGCTACCTGATCAAGAACGCGGTCGCGTAAACCGATTGGTAGCGGCGACGAAGCTTTGGTTGGCTTCGTCGTCGGCCTTTCAAACCCGACGAGGAAGGCGGTCCCGCTAGCAGCGAGACCTACCGCCTTCCTCGCCGCTACTCGAAAAGGAAGGAAGCCCAAGATGGCGTATTGCACACAGAGCGACTTGCTGAACCAGTTGACGCAGGCGGAGCTGGTCCAGCTCACCGACGACACCGGCGGCGGTTCGGCGGACTCGGACAAAGTGGACGCGGCCATTGCCGCCGCCTCGGCGACGATTGATGCCTACGCCGGGGCGCGCTACACGCTGCCGCTGCAGGCCTCGGACAAAATCAAACAACTCGCCGTTGACCTCGCCATCTACGAACTGGAGAAGCGCCGCCGGCGCGTGCGCGAAGCCACGCTGGCGGCGCGCGACGCGGCGATGAGTTTTCTCCGCGACCTCGCCCGCGGCCAAGCAGTGCTCGATCAGCCCGCGGGCGCCCCGGCGCAGACGAGCGAAGCCGAGGTCAAGAAAACCGAGCAGCCACGCACCTTCTCCGACGACAAATTGGAAGGGTTCTAATGATTCGGCTGCGCGTTGAACTGCAATCGGCTCTCGGCCTTCTCAGTACGCTGGCCGCGCGGCTGGCGGCGCCGGGCGCTTTGCTCGCCCCGGCCCTACCGCTGGCCCAGCGTGCCATCGAATTGAACTTCGATGAAGAAGGCCGCCCGCAGCCCTGGCCGCCGCTCACGCCGGCGACGCTGCGGCGCAAGCCAGCCGGGTTGAAAATCCTCGAGCTGACCGGCCGGCTACGGCGGTCGGTTGCCGCGCGCGTCGAAGAGGGGCGGCTCGTGCTCTCGACCGATGTTCCGTATGCCGCCGCGCACCAATTCGGTTTTTCCGGGCGGCGCCTGCCGGCGCGGCCCTTTCTCGTGCTGACCGCGGAGGATGTGGAAGGCGTCGCCGAGAGTGTGGCCGAGACCCTCGTCAGCGAGGAGCCGACGGCTGGGCTTAGCGAGGGCAGCGCATGAAACTCGCGGAAATCGAATCGGCTCTGCTGACGATGCTGCGCACGGCGCCGGCGCTTTCCTACCTGCGGACGGTGGAGCCGGTGAGCGAGCGCAGCTTTGATTTTGCGCGCGGCGACTTCATCGTCGTGCCGCCGGCGGTGCTGACGTTTTTCCTGGCGGCGCGGCTGGGGGCGCGCGATCTACTGGCGCGCACCTACGACTACGCCCCGCGCTTCCTGCTCTTCGGCGTGGCGCGCAACCTGCGCGGCGTGGAGGAAGAAAAACTGGGCGGGCCAACGGCCGGCGAAACCGGCGCCTACCAGATTCTGCACGACCTCAAGAGCACGCTGGCCGGGGCGCGGCTCACGCTGGCGAGCGCCGGCTTCGAGCCGGTGGTCGAGCTGGCGGGCGAGTCGCTGGAAGCCTTCACAACGGACTTCTCCGTGTACTCGCTGGAGATTGCGGTGCGAGGAACCTTCCATGTCTGAGCCTGCGTTCACGACTGAAAAGCAGATCCCTCGTCCCGAATGCCTGCCCCCGAAAGCCCGCCAAGGCAGCCATTCGGGGCTGGTCTTCGGGACTCGGGATGACAACGGTACGGATTCGTTAGCTCCTGGAGGTAACCATGTTTGAGCCGCAACGAGCCTTCGACACCACCTGGCTCTTCTCCTCCAAGAAGGAGACGGCCTACGGCACGGCGCTGGCCGACGCCAACCTCAACCGGCGCGTGGTGGCGGCCGCGGTCGAGGTGGGGAAAATTTCCAAGCTCTTCCGCAGCGACCTGGAGCGCTTCGGCAAGGGGCACGAGTTCTCGACCGAGCTCGAGGAGGTGGCGCGCGACCTGCGCCGGGCCACCACGTTCGACGCCAGCTCGCTCACCCTGGCCTGGGTGGCGGCCTTCGCCCTGGGCAAGGTGGCGACCACACAGCCCAACCCCGGCGGCAATCCCACCGCCTACGACCACCTCATCACTTTTGCCGATGCCGCCGTCAGCAAGCACGCCCCCACGACTACGGTGTATGAAGAGCTCACCGCCGACTTGAAGCGCCGGTTGGTTTCGCTGGCCTGCAACGACCTTGCGTTGTCGGGCCGGGCGCGCGACCCGGTGCAGCTCGCCGCCCACTGGATCGGGGCCGGCTCCACCACGGACGGCTCGCTCACGCCGCTGCCAGCACTGACGCCGCTCTCGTTTTTCCTGGGCGCCGACACCGACATTCTGCTGGGGCCGCAAGGCGCGCCCGCGAGCCTGAAAGACCGCGTGCTCGACTGGCGCCTGAACGTCAGCCAGAACCTGGAAGCCGACCAAGGCTACCACCCCGGCTCGGGGAAGTTCCGCGGGCGCATCTGGTATGGCGCGCGGCGCGTGTCGGCGGCGCTGACCTTCTTCACCAAACAGACCGACGACCTGCTGACGCTTTTTCTGAACGACACGGTGCGCGAGCTCAAGATCATTCTGACCGGCGATCCAATCGGCCCGGGGCCGGAAACCCATAAGGCGGTCATCAAGCTGCCCGCCGTGCGCCTGACCGCGCTCGAGGACGCGCTCGAGGGACACCACATCGTTTATCGCGTGGAAATCGGCGAAGCGGGCGTGCTCAAAGGGGCAGGCGCCGAGCCGCTGGAAATCACGGTCACCAACACGGAGCCGTCGTTCCTCACATGAGCATGAAAAACGAGCGGCGGTTGCTGGAGCTGGCCCCGGCGGAAATCACCGTTCCGCTGAAGGTCACGCAGGCCGGGGAATCCTATCGGCTGCGGCACGTGCTGCGCCCGCCGACGGCGGCCGACTGGTTTGTGTACGAGGCGGCGCTCGAAATGGCAGTCGAGGAACTCCCGCCCGGGGCCGACTCGAACGAACCCTGCTACCGCCTGCGGGTGCGTTCGTCGGAAGCGGCCCTCTTGCTGTGGGAGCGGCTGGTGCTGCGGGTGGAAGGTTACGAGCAACTCGCCGAGAGCGACTGGCGCGCGCTGATTCCCCTGGGGCACAAGGAAGCTGCCATCAGCGCCCTCACTCTGGTCGCGCCGGTGACGGCCCGATTCTTCGAGCCGGGCGCGGAGGAGGAATCGAATCACACCTATCCCCTGCTGGCGGAAGAGCACCGCGTAATGCTGGAAGCCGTGGCCGCGGGCGTCGCCTACCCGCAGCTCGTGCACCGCTTCCGGCCGCCCTCGGTCGAGGCCGAGCGCACGTACCGGCGCCTGGTCTCGGAAACGCTGCTGGTGCGCGGCGCGCGCACGCCGCGCACCCTGCTGCCGGCGCGCCTGCCGGCGCTGGTTCGTCTCTACGACGAGCTCATCCTGGGCGTTGAGGGCTACGGGTTGAACGGCGAGCCTCTGGCTGCGAGCGTTCAGGTCACGCAGCACATGGACGCCTGGCACAAGCGGGTTGCGGTGCAGGCGCTTTTCGGCGACACCGCGGCGGAGGTGGTGCCGAGAGTAAACGCCGAAGCCGCCTCGTGCGCGGTACCAGCGGAGGTGCTGGAATGATACCCGGGACGGCATTCTCCGGATTCGCGCTGGCCCCGTCCCGAGGCTTCGGGACGGGGCACCCTTCCCGCAACGGATTCGCCCGCGGCGTCACCGCCGCGAGCGACTTCGCCGGACTCGAGCACTTCGCCTACGTGCTGTTCTGCTGGGTCGCTGAAGAAAGCGTCGAGCAGCCCGAGGCGGCTGGGCGGGCGCGCACGCGGCTGGAAGCCGCGGCGCTCGATCCCCGGCGCGTCGAGAGCGACGCGCCGGCGAGGCCCGAGAGGAGCATCCCGCTGGCTTATCAACTGTGGCTGGCTTACCTCTTCTGGCTGGAGGAAGTCGTTCGCGCACTCGACTGCTGCCCGCGCGACATCTCCAGCGTCGAGCTGGCCGGCCTGCAAGCCGTGGCGCGCGCCCGAGGGCGCTTTCTGCGCACGCACCAGGTCTGTCCCCGCTGCGAGGCGCTCAATTCGCGAACGACCGCAG
>CAYTXK010000040.1:0-1343 GCA_964441645.1 uncultured Acidobacteriota bacterium | reverse complement strand
CGCGAACGCGCACGACGACGGGCTCCTCTGCCCGCTGCCGCCGCTGTTTGCAAGAACTGGGTACCGAGTACTGAGCCATGCCTGAAGCCCGCGTCCAACTCTCCATCGAAATTGAAACCGAAGGCGCCGAGGAGCTGACCACGCTGCGGCGGGAGCTGGAGCAACTCGGCCAGACGGGCGAGGAAGCTTTCGAGCGTGTGGATGAGGCGCTCGAGACTACGATGGCGCATCTCGAGCAATCGCGCAGCATAGTGGGCGCGGCCACAGAAAGTTTCCTTCAGAGCCACCGCCAGCTTTTCCGCTCGCTGCAGCCGGTCTTCGACGGCTTTTTCAGCCGCGTGCTGACGGGGGCGCACAGCTTCCGCGACGTGCTGCGGCGGCTGCTGGAAGAGCTGCTCGACTTTTTCCTGCGCATCATCCAGCGCATGGTGGCGGGGTGGCTCTCGGGCTTCCTCGCCATGACGAACATCACCAGCAGCTTTGGCGGGCTGCTGGGGAATTTGTTGAACGTGATTCTGGGCGGAGGCGGCGGAGGCAGCATCACGCTGGGGACGCCGCCCATTTTCGGCGGCGGCTTCCAGGTCCCTCCAGTCACGCCGCCCACGTTTCCTACGGGCGGTTTCGGCTTCGGGCTTTCGGCGGCCGGCGCGCGCGCCCCTTCGTCGCGAGCGCACGCCAAAGAGGCGGCGATGCCGGTCAACATTCAAATCTTTATTGACGGCCGCGGCGACGATCCCGAAGAAATCGCCGCTTTCACGCTGCGCCAGCTCCGGCGGCAGCTGGCCGACCGCGGTGTGAGACTGGGATGACACGTGCTCGCTATGCCTGAGAATGACATTTTCCCGTTGCAGCCCAACTACCCGGTAGGCCGGCGCGTGCTGGACGGCGTAGTGGAAGGATTCGCCGAGAGCGGACGGCGTTTCGCCAGATTGAAGCGGGCTCCGCGGCTGGTGCACGAGCTGGAGCTGACGCTGACCACCGAACAGAAGCAGCGCCTGGAAGAATGGTACCGGCGCTTCGAGCGGAGCTGGTTCAGCTTCCACGATCCGGTGTATGCGGTGGACGCGGAGGCGGGCGCCTACGTCGAGCGCTACTTCTCGGTGGAGTTTGCGGGCCCACCCGACTACGAGCTGGCGGCCAACAACCTCTGGCGCGCGCAGGTGAGCGTCGCCGACCGCGTGGGGGCGGCGCTTTTTCAGTATCCCGACCCGACGGCGGGCCACAAGTCGGTGTTTCTCGAAGAAACGGACGGGCTGGCGGTCAGCGGCGCCTGGACGGCGACGCCGGAGGCGCTGGCGCACGGCGGCAACGAGAAGTGGAACCCGAACACCAATACCAGCGAC
>CAYTXK010000039.1:0-12293 GCA_964441645.1 uncultured Acidobacteriota bacterium | reverse complement strand
AGCAACTGGGCGACGCCGGACTGGCCAAGCCGGTAACCCACCCCTTTGCCCGGCGCACGATGACCCAGCACGCTTTCTGGGTTGGCGCGACGGTGAACGCCGCCGAGCACTACGGCAATCTGGTCGTGTATTACCGTCTGAACGCACTGGTGCCGCCGGCCTCACGCCGCCGCGCCCCCTAGCCCCTGACCTTCCGTGATAGACTGGGGACCTCCGCACAGATTTGCGAATCGGAAAGGAGTCGCTATGAAGGCAACGCGCTTGCTGTTCTTGTCTCTCATCTGTCTGCTGGCCGGGGCCATAACCGCCTCAGCCCAGGAGGGCGCGCCGGCTCCGCCGCAGGGCCCGGCCCAGGAAGTCGTGCGCATGTGGAATTCGGTCCACAACAGGCTGGTCGAGATGGCGGAAGACTTCCCCGAAGACAAGTATGACTTTCGCCCCACGCCCGAAGTGCGCAGCTTCGCCGAGCAGCTCCTGCACATCGCCGGCACCAACGACTTCTTCATCAAGTCGGCGCAGGGCAAGCCGGCGAGCGAAGAAGACCTGCCGCGCTCGAAGTACCGCACCAAGGCGGAGGTGGTGGCGGCGTTGAAAAAGTCGGTCGAGGAGGGCGCCGCGCTCATCCAGCAGACGGGCGACGAGGGAATCATGAAGCCCATCAAGTTTCCCTTCGGCAACCGCATGGTCAGCCGGTATTACTTCTGGATGGATGCGGTGGAGCACTCGGGCGAGCACTACGGGAACCTGGTGGTCTACTACCGCGTGAACAAGCTGGTGCCGCCCGCCTCGCGGCCGCGGACGCCCTGAGGCGCACGCAGTTTTTCTCGGAGTGCCTCGTGGTCGAGCGCCAGAAGATTTCCTCCGGCCGTCCCTGGGAATCCCTCGTCGGCTATTCGCGCGCCGTGCGCGTCGGGAACTTGGTAGTGGTTTCGGGTACAACCGGCACCAACGAACGCGGCGAGGTCACCGCCCCGGGCGACGCCTACCAGCAAACCGTACAGACTCTGAAGAATATCGAGGCCGCACTGAAGCAAGCCGGTCTGAGCCTGCGCCACGTGGTGCGCACGCGGATGTTCGTGACCGACATCTCCCGCTGGCAAGACTACGGCCGCGCCCACGCCGAGTTTTTCGGCGAGATTCGTCCCGCCACCAGCATGGTCGAGGTGGCGCGCCTCATCAGCCCCGAGATGCTGATTGAAATCGAGGCCGACGCCGTAGCCGACTGAAGCCCGCGCGCTAACGCCGCAGCTTCCTACTCGTGGTGGAGGCAGGCCTGCCCGCCGGAGCTTTCCGCCATATCCGCAGAAACAATAGCGGCAGAAGCCCGTCGGCGGCGATCCCCTTGATGTCTCACTCGTGGCGCAGGCAGGTGACGGGATCGAGGGTGGCGGCGCGCGCCGCCGGGTAGATGCCGAAGAAGAGCCCCACGCCCACCGAAAGCGCGAAGGCGGCACAAATCCAAAACAGCGACAGCGAGGCCAGGAGCTGCGGAAATAGCCACCGGGTCAGGTAGGTGGTCACCGCTCCTAGCACGACGCCCAGCACACCGCCGATGCCGGTAAGCGTGACCGCTTCGGTCAGGAACTGCCGGCGGATGTCGCGCCGGCGCGCCCCCATGGCCTTGCGCAGCCCGATTTCGGCGGTGCGCTCGGTGACCGAGACCAGCATGATGTTCATCACCCCGATGCCGCCCACCACCAGGCTGATGGAGCTAATGATGAGCGTCAGCATCACGATGGCCCCGGTGAGTTGCTCCCAGAGGTTGGTGATGAAATCGGGCGTCGCGATCTCGAAATCGTTCTCGGCCCCCGGGGGCACGTGGCGCCGGCGGCGGAGGATTTCAATCACTTCGTCCTGGGCCTGCCCCAGTTGCTTGGGGTCGTCCACGCCCACGGCGATGACAGCCTCTTCAACCTCCGGCCACAGCTTGGCGAAGGTGTTGTAGGGAATGATAACGAACTGATCCACGCCCGGCCCGCCAAAAAGCCCCGTGTGGTGTTCCCACACGCCGATCACCCGAAACTCGATGCCGTTCAGGCGCACGGTCTGTCCGACTGGGTCGATGGCGCCGAAGAGCGAATCGGCCATCGCCAGCCCCAGCACGCACACCAGCGCGCTGTGCCGGTTTTCCTGGTCGGTGAACATCCGCCCTTCTTTCACGGTGAAGAGCGGCACCGCCACCGGCATATCGGGCTCCGCGCCGCGCACGAAGGGCTCGTCCACGCGGCGATTGCGGAAGCGGATTTCGTTGTGTTGGTTGGGGCCCAAGAAAATCGCTCGGGTGAGCATAGGTGTCACGAGACGGCACGAGTGGCACTGCTCGCGCAGGGCGAGCGTTTCTTCATATTTGAGATGCTTGCGCAGGCGGATTTTCTCCGGCCACTGCTCGAAGCTGAAGGCAGGGAAGCGGGTCACAAACAGCACCTTGGCGCCCAGACGGTTGACCTCGTCGGCCACGTACTGGTTGAGGCCGTGGATGATGGCCGCCACACTGATCACCGACACCACTCCTATCACCACCCCCAGCATGGTCAGGGCCGCACGCAGCTTGCGGGCCCGCAGAGCGGTGAGCGCCATGCGCAGGTTGGTCTCCCAGTCGATGTGCATCACTCCGCCCTCAAGGCCACGGCCGGGTCGAGTTGCGCTGCGCGCAGCGCCGGATACAGACCAAAAATCACGGCAATCAGGGAAGAGAGCAGCAGGCCGAGCAGCGCCACCCAGAGCTTGACCTCGGCCGGGAAGGGCGTGAACTGCCGCAGCAGCAGCGCCAGCACAAATCCCAGCGCTACCCCCATCACCCCACCGGTCAGGCATTGCGCCAGGGCCTCGAGCAGAAAGTGCCGCAGGATGTCGTGCCGCGTGGCCCCCACGGCGCGCCGCAGCCCGATTTCCTTGGTGCGCTCGGTGACCGACACCAGCATGATGTTGGTGATGACGATCCCGCCCACCAGCGAGGCGATGGAAGAAATCAGCACGAACACCAGAAAGAATACCCGGCTGATGTTCTCCCACACGGCCAGGTAGGTGTCGGCCGTGGCCAGATAGAAATCGTCGCGCTCGCCGAAGGCGCGCTGGCGGTGGCCGCGCAGGTGGGTGCGCACTTCTTCCAGGGCGGCGTCCAGCCCGCGCTGGGAATAGGCCTGCACCTTGAGCACCAGGCTGTGCCGCCGGCCGAAGAGTTTTTCAAATGTGGTCAGCGGGATGATGACAAAGTTGTCCTGCTCGCGCCCGAGGATGGAGCCGATTTCTTCCGCGACGCCGATGACGCGGAACTCCTCCCCGGCGATGCGCACCGTCCGCTGCAGGGGGTCGCGGCCGGGAAAGAACTCGCGGGCCACCGCATAGCCGAGCAGGACCACCTGCGTGGACTGGCGGTCTTCCGATTCGGTGAAATAACGCCCCAGCTCCAGATCGAGGGTGGTGATGTCCGCCATGTTGGCCGACTCACCGTGAATTTCGATGTCGGTGAGGCTGCGGTTCTCGGCGCGCACCCGCCCGCTCGTCCTCGCCGTGGCCCCCACCGCGCGGCAGGTGCGGCAGGCCGCCGCCACTGCCTGCCAGTCCTCGCGGGTGAGGTCTTTGTTGCGCAAGGCTCGCGCGAACTCTTCGAAATCGGTGATGACCAGGGGCACCTTGGCCACCTCGAACACATTGGTGCCCAGGTTGGCCAGCTTGTTGCGCACATAAGTGTTGGCGCCCTGGATGAGAGTCATCACCAGGATGAGCGAGCTGACGGCGACGATCAGCCCCAGCAAGGTCAGCAGGCTGCGCAGCTTGTTGGCGGCCAGCGACTCGAGCGCCAGCCGGAAAGCTTCTGCGGGGCTTACCATGCGTGGCTTTTAGTAGAACTGCCGGTCGGTGTCGAGAAGGAGTGTGACCGGGCCATCGTTCACCAGCTCCACGTTCATCATGGCCTGGAAAACGCCGGTTTCGACGCGCGCCCCGCGGCGCTCGAGCGCGGCCACAAAGCTTTCGTAGAGGAGGCGCGCCGGCTCGGCAGCCGCGGCGCGGTCGAAGCTCGGGCGGCGCCCCTTGCGGCAGTCGCCGTACAGGGTGAATTGCGAGACGGCCAGCACTGCACCGCCTACCTCGGCCAGCGAGCGGTTCATTTTTCCCAGCTCGTCGTTGAAAACCCGCAAGCCCCACACCTTCTCGGCCAGTTGGTCGGCGGCGGCTTCGTCGTCGGTTTTCGCCACCCCCAGCAATACCACCAAACCGCGCCCAATCTCGCCGGTTGTTTTATTCTCCACCCGCACCCGCGCCTCCGCCACCCGCTGCACCACGGCTCGCATCGGCGCCTCCCACGCTTCAGGGTTCGGCTCCATTGTGGGGCAGGGGAGGCAGGGGGTCAACGAGCGCCCCGGCAAGCGCCCCCGCTCGGTCGGGCCGCTCGGGAGGCGGGACGAAAAAAAAGGCTTGACAACGGGATTCGTATATACCAATATATGCATATATGCAAGTGGCCCTCCAGCAGCCGCAGAACCTCTTCGCCGCTCTCGGCGACCGCATGCGGCTTCGCCTGGCCTGCTGCCTGCTGCTGGCCAAAGACGGCGCCTGCGTTTGCGAACTGGTGGACGCCCTCGAGGTTTCTCAGCCCAACGCCAGCCGTCATCTCAAGCTGCTTAAAGCCGCCAACCTGGTCGAGGAGCGCCGCGAAGGCCGCTGGGTGTACTACCGGCTGAAGGACGCCGAGCACCCGTTGCTCGACAACTTGCGCTGCTGCCTGGACACCGTGTGCTGCTGCACCGACATCCGGGAGGATTTGCGCCGTCTGCGCGCGCGGCTCCGCCTGCGCCGCGGCGGCAAGTGCGTGGTGGGATTTCAGAGCAAAAATCGGCGCTGAGACAGGCCGAGAAAGGAGGCGACCATGGGTCCCTGTTGTCCTTGCTGTCCGGAAGATGGCGGCTGCTGCTAAGGCAGCGGCTTCCGCTCCCGCCGGTCTATTGGCTCGGCGGGGTGCCGGCCGCGGAGTGGAGACGGCCGCTCCACTTCCGCGACGGTAGCCGCTGTTGTCTGCCTGCCCGCTGCCGTGCTCCTTTCTCCTGCCACGTCGTCGTGGTAGCCTAGCCCACAGATTTTCTTGGAGTGCTTTGATGGTTACGCGCCGAGATTTTCTTTCCTTATTCGCCGTCGGTGTCGGCGCCGGACTGGCCGCGCCCGCAAGTTCGGCCGAACGCGACGCCTCTGCGCCGACGGCCTCTGCTCCCGGCCGCGCCGACCCCTGGCTGGAGATCAATACCGCCAACCTGATTTGGAACCTGCGCCAGATTCAGGCGCGGGTTGGAGACAAGCCGGTGATGGCCGTGGTCAAGGCCAATGCCTATGGCCACGGGCTCGTCGGTGTGGCGCGCGTGCTGGAGGGGGCCGGCGTAAAACATTTCTTGGTGGGCAAGCTGGACGAAGCGCGCCAATTGCGGGCCGCTGGGCTGCGCGGCCTCATCTTGAACTTCGGCCCCTTCGCCGAGGCCGATGCCGAAGACATCGTCCGGCTCGAAATTTCGCAAAATGTCTATACGGAGGAAGTGAAGTTCCTTGCGCGCGCCGCGCGTCGCTTGGAAAAGCCGGCCCATGTCCATATCAAAGTGGACACGGGCCTGGGGCGGGTAGGCGTCCCCTATGACCGCGCCGCGGAGGTCATCGAGCGCGTCGCCGCTCTTTCCGGCGTTACCGTGGACGGCTTGTTCACCACCTTCACAGAAGACCCCGAATTCGATCCCCTTCAACTCACGCGCTTGCAGGAGATTTCCGCGCGCGCCCGCCAGGCGGGAGTCTCGGTCGGCTTGCGCCACGCCGCCAGCAGCGATGCCATTCTCACGTTTCCCGCTTCCTACACCGAGTTGGATCTGGTGCGGCCCGGGATCATGCTCTACGGCCTGTACCCATCGGAAAAAGCAGAAGCGGAACGGACGCTCGACTTAAAACCCGCGCTGGCGCTCAAGGCCCGCGTTGTCTATGTGAAGACTTTGCGCCCGGGCGAATCCGTCTCCTACCACCGGGCCTTTGTCGCTACCGAGCCGGAGCGTGTTGCGAGCCTGCCCGTCGGCTACTCCGACGGTTATCCGCGAGGATTAGCGGGCAAGGGCAGCGTGCTGATTGGCGGCCGGCACTGCCCCATCGTGGCCATCACCTCCAACGCCACCATGGTACGCCTCGGCGACGTGCCTGCCGAAGTGGGCAACGAGGCTGTGCTCATGGGCGCGCAGGGGAGCGAAGAAATCTCCGCCAGTGAAGTGGGACGCCTGACGGCCACTAATGTTTACGCGGTGGTCATCGGGATGAGCCCCGCGCTGCCGCCGGTGTATCTCTAACTATCGGCTGCTGTCGCCGGGCGCGCCTTTTTCGTAGACGATGCGGCCGTCAAACACCGTCAGAACCACCTGGGTCTCCAGGAGCTCGCCGGGCGGGCGGGTGAGGATGTCGCGGTCGAGCACCACCAAGTCGGCCAGCTTGCCTTCCTTGAGCGAGCCTTTGATGCTCTCTTCAAAAGTGGCGTGAGCGTTGGCGAGCGTGTAGTAGCGAATCGCCTCTTCCATCGAGACCCGCTGCTCAGGAAACCAGCCCTCGGCCGGCTGGCCGCCGAGTGTCTGGCGGGTTACGGCGGCGTAGATTCCCAGCAGAGGATTGATCGGATAGTACGAAGCGTTCGTCCCCGGCCAGTCGGTTCCAAAGCTGAGCCGCGCGCCGCCGTTGAGCAGCGAGCGGAAGGCGTAGGCGCCGCGGGCGCGCTCAGGCCCGATGCGCTCTTCCATCCAGCGCATGTCGTCAATGCAGTGGTAGGGCTGAACCTCGGCAATCAGCCCCAGCCGCCCGAAGCGCGCGAAATCATCCGCGTGAACCACCTGCGCGTGCACCACGCGGAAGCGCCGGTCGCGCCGCGGATTCTCGGCAAAGACCTTTTCGTAGGTGTCGAGCAGGATGCGGTTGGCCTTGTCGCCGATGGCGTGGACGGTCAGGGTGAAGCCGGCCCGGTCGGCGCCTTTGGTCAAGCGATAGAGATTGCCTTCGGGGAACATGACGTCGCGCAAGCGCCCCGCATTGGCGGGGTCGTGGTTGTAGGGCTCGAAGAAAAGCGCGGTCGAGTTCCCCATGATGCCGTCCACCCAGGCCTTGAGCCCGCCCAGACGGATGTACTGGTCGCCCCAGCCGCCCGTGGACGCCGGGATGTGATAGGTGCGGATGTAGTCCCGGACCTTTTCCCATTCACTCAGCCACATCCGCGCCCAGACCCGCACCGTCAGTTCCTCGTTCTTTTGCAGCTCGCGGAATAGTTCCAGCTGCTCGAAGTCGGCGACGTTGTCGTGGATGGAAGTGACGCCCCAGCGGCGGACTTCTTCGAGCGCCCGGCGCGCTTCTGCCAGCCGCTGCTCGTGCGAGGGCGGCGGGATGGCAGCTTCAACCAGCTTGGCCGCCGTCCCGCGCAGCAGCCCGGTAGGCTCGCCGCCGGCATCGCGCAGAATCTCCCCACCCTCCGGGTCGCGCGTGTCCCGCGTGATGCCTGCCGCTTTGAGCGCCAATGAATTGGCGAGGTAAAGCTCGTGATCGAAGCGGCTGATGAGCGCCGGATGGTCGCTGGTAACCGGATCAATCAAATCCTTGCCTGGAAGGAACTCCTGCGCCTTGGCCTCTGGGCCCGCAGGCGGAGCCCCGGCGGATCCCTGCGCCCACTGGCCGTAGGCGCCCCAGTCGCCGCCCACCAGCCACGCGCCGGCGGGCAGGCGCGCCGCGGCTTCGGCTACCCGCGTACGAAATGTTCCCGGATCGTTGACATCGAGCAGGTTCAAGCCCAGCAGCAGCCGCCCGGCGGAGGCAAAGTGGGTGTGGTTGTCAATGAAACCCGGTAGCACCAGCTTGCCGCCGAGATCGATGACGCGCGTTTCATCGGTGATGAGCTTGCGGATTTCGGCGTTGCTGCCGACTTTGATGATGCGCTGCCCGCGCAGCGCCACCGCCTCGGCCACCGGCTGGTCCTCTTCGAGAGTCCAGACCTTGCCGTTGAGCAGAACGATGTGAGCCGGGCGGCTGGAGAGATCGGCCGTCTGCCGCCGTTTCGGTTGCGCCGCGAGAGAGGTTGCCGTCAGGCAGAGGACAACCAGAGCGGGGGCGACGCGCTTCAGCATGCCGGGGCGGGGAGCGAAGCCCTTACTGCTTCGTCCGGCGGACTCCGGTCGAGCCTTCCTCGCTCCCGACGCCCATCACGTCCTTGATGATGTCGAGAATCCGCGAGGTGCGTTCCTCGACGACGATGACGTTGCCGTTGAACACGCCCCGCTTTACCCCTACCGGAACCTTCGGCAGCCTGGCTTCGAGCGTCGGAGGCAATGGCTCCAGCCGCTTCTGCAAGCCGTAGGGCAGGCGGCCGTTGCGCTCCAACTGGCGCTGCAGGCCCGGGGGCAACTCCTCGCGCTTGGCCAGGCCGGGCGGCAAGCCCTTGAGGTTCTTCTTGCTGCCGAACCAGTCGCGAATGGACTTCTCGTGCTCCTTACCGAAAGCGCGGCCCTGAGCGGCCTGGCGCTCGCGCTCTTGGTCGGCTTCTCTTTCTTCCTTGGATTTTCCCTTTTCCTTGGCTTCCTCGGCTTTTTCGGCCGGCTTCCCCTTGGCCTCGGCCGGCTTGCCCTTGTCCGGGGGTTTCCCCTGGCCTGCGCCGGGGGGAGGGGCCGCAGGAAGTGTTAGCGTCAAAGCTAATACGGCTATCAGAACCCAAAAGATCTTTCTCATGGCGCTGCTCCTTGCTTTTTCGCGAGAGGATGACTTGGGTCTTTTCATTTTCACTCTACGCCACTAAGATGCGCCCAAGCAACCCGAAGGCTGTCAGGAAAATAGTCCTGGTTGTCGGCGCCGCTACGCCTCGCCGGCCGGCTCGGTGTGGACCGTGAGGCGAAAAAGTTGGGGGAAATGCCGCAAGGTGCGGGCTTCAAGCTGCTGCGTCAAGTCGTGGACGCGCGTGATGGCGAGCCCGCCATCGAGCGTGATGTGGCAGGAGGCGACGATCTTTCCCCCCACCCGCCGCACCTGCACGTCGTGGCAGTCGAGAATCTCAGGAAACTGATACGGCGCCTCGTGCAGGTGGGCTTCGAGCGCCCGCGTCAGGTCTTCCACCTCCGCGGCGGGGAGAATCGTCCGCCCCAGCGTCTCGATGTGGGTTTGAATCTGGCTGACCTGCGGCAGCTCGCGGTAAATCTCCTTCTCCACCCGGTCGGCCAGCGCATGAGCTTCGCGCAGGGTGAGGTTCTCGTCCACTTCGGCGTCCAGCTCCAGAATCAGGCGTCCGCGCTCCCCGGGGCTGTCGACAACTTCGTGGCCGGCGAGCTCGTGCACCAGCAGGTTGTGCCGTTGGGCAATGGCCCGCACCTGGTCGAAGAGACTTTCGTCGCGCGGCGCGCGTGGCTCCATGTGCACCATCACGTCGGCCTCGGCCACCGCGGCCCGCACCGCCTCTTCCACCTGGTCGGAAATGGTGTGGACGCGCTCGAAAGGAACGCTGCGCGAAACTGATATTGTAAGATCAACAAACGTGCGGTTGCCCGCGCGGCGGGTGCGCACCCGCTCCACCCCTAACACGCCCTCCACCGCCGCGGCTGCTGACTCCACCTGGCTCCGCAGCCCGGCGGGCGCCGCGTCCAGCAGAACGTCCACGCTGCGCTTCGCCAGCCGGAACCCGATGCTGAGCACCATGCCCGAAACCGCCAGCGCCGCCACCGGGTCGGCGTGCCGCAGCCAGGGGAGACCGAAGCGTTCGCTCGCCCACACGGCGGCCAGTCCGAACACCACCACCAGCGTTGTCCACAGGTCGGTGGAGAAATGCAAAGCGTCGGCCTCCAGCGCTTCGGAGTGGTATTTCCGCGCCACGCGTCCGAGCGCCCGCGCGCGGAAGAAATCAATGCCCATGGTGAGCAAGAGCACCGTGAAGGCCACGAGCGACGCCTCCACGTGCGCTTCTTTCCGCACCAGCCGCGCCACCGCTTCCCACACAATCCACGTGCAGGCCACCAGCAGCAGTCCGGTTTCCAGAAAGGCGCCGAAGTTTTCCATCTTGGCGTGGCCGTACTGATGGTCGGCGTCGGCGGGTTGGGCGGCGAGTCGCACCGAAAAGTAGGTAATCAGCGTGGCGATGACGTCGAGGCCGGAGTGCGCCGCTTCCGACAGCACACCCAGGCTGTTCGAGCTCAGGCCGACCAGGGTTTTCGTCGTGACCAGCGTAACGCTGGCCAGCACGCTCGAAAGCGCTACGGCGCGCTTTTCGCGCTGTTCGGCCGCAGCAACGGGTTGGGCGCCGGTGGACACGAGTGGTGACAGCCAAATAAGGTTGAAGTTATTCCTTTGCCGTCTGGCCGCCGTGCCAGCCGATGACCAACCACTTGTCCCCGTCCTTCATCCAGACGTCGGTGAAGCGCCCGGAGCGCGTCTCTTCTTTCCCCTCGATGCCCTTGACCACTTCGCGATAGTAGTAATGGACCACGGCCACCGTTCCGTGAACTTGAATGGCCACCGGTTTGAGCTCAAAGAGAAAGATTCTCTCTTTGTCCAAATTATGCCCGTGCCATCTCTTCACGCTCGCCTTGTCACTCGGCAGAGGGTCGCCATAGCTCCAGCCGCTGAAATTGGGATGAATCACGGCCAGGAACTCCTCGAGGTTGTTCTCGACCCGCCACTGAGCTTCTACCGCCGTCCAGACTTGCTTCTGCTCCGCCGACCACTCCTGCGCGGCCAACGACGCCGGAAAGACCATCAGCAGGCACAGCAGCCCGCAGCGTAGACTCCCTCTTACGATTTGTTTCATTGCAGTCTCCTTCTTTTAGGATTTGATCGCTTCGAACCAGAATTGCAGTTCCTTGCCGCGGAAGATGAAACAGAGGTAATGCTCCCAGAAGCGGCGCAGCAGGCGCGAGTGGTTCAGCAGCCACTGCAGCCCCAGCCACCGCCACAGCCGCGGCATCACGATGCGCACGCTCACCTCGCGAAAGCGCACCGGCGAGTAGTAGTCGTAGGTGTACGGCTCGGTGAAGTAGCGGAAAGAAAAACTGTTCAGGTGCCAGCGATGCGTGGGGTCGCAGAACGAAGCGAAATCGGTGTAGTGCGGCGTCACCACCAGCAGCCGCCCGCCCGGCCGCAGCAGCCGGTGCAGCTCTTCCACCAACGCGATGATGTCTTCCACGTGCTCCACCACGTGCACGGCGCGGATTTCATCGAAGCTCCCCTCGGCCAAGGGATAAGGCGGGCGGTTGAGGTCGCACAGCACGTCGGCCCGCGTGGCCGGATTGCGGTCAATGCCGATCGAACCCGGGTATTTGTTGCGCCCGCAGCCGACGTCGAGAATGCGCGCCACCCTGCCCTCCTTGTTGTTGGGGGCATTGTAGAGGCTGGCCCCGCTCCAAGGCCAGAGGCATCGTCTCCATGAATTACGCTGCCCGCGTTGGCTTTGGAGCGGGGCTCGCCCCAAGACGTCAAGCCGATTGCGCGCCGAATCCGCGGCCCGCGAGCGCCGCCACGAGATAGAGGCCCGCCGCCGTCAAAAAGACAAAACGGAAGCCGAAGCTCATCGCTGCCAGCGTGGCCAGGATGGCGGCCAGCACCGAGGCGCAGCCGTTGATGCCCCACGCCCAGGGAAGCAGCGCCGGCCGCGCCGCTTCCAGTCGCTGCCAGGCCAGCGGAAACGGCATCCCCATCAAAAAGGCCAGCGGAGCCATCAACGCCAGCGAAACCACCATCCGCCCCGCATCCGGCAGCACAATCAGCGGAGGAAGAAGCGCCGGCAGCGAGAACGCAGCCAGGCCGCTGACCGCGGCGACCCCGACGCACGCCTGTGGCAAGCTGAGCAGTCGCCCCGCGGCCAGGCTCCCCAGGCCGCTCCAAACCAGCACAGCCGTGAGTACCACCGCCACGGCGTAGATGGGATTGCCCAAGAAGAAAGTAAATTTCTGAATGAGAACTATCTCGATGAACAGGTAGCCCAGCCCGATGGCGAGGAAATAAACGAAGACCCGGAGCCGCGAGGGCGCGCCAGAAGCAGCTCTGTCTTCGGCGTGGGTGCGCCGCAGAGCGAGTGGCAGCAAGATGAAAACGAAGCTCAGCACGGCCGCTTGGGCGAGCGTGGCCACCAGAATCAGGTAACCCCATTCCAAAAAGGGCAGCCACTGGCGTCCGTAGGTGCGCAGCAGTAGCGGCAGGGCCTGCCAGCGGAAGAAGTGCTGAAAATAGGGCCGGTCGTCGGTGGCCGGAGCGACGTTGAAAGGATAGTCACGCAGAAAGGCGGCCCGGCGCGCGCCCCCGGCCAGAATCTCCTGCGCCGCCTCAAA
>CAYTXK010000038.1:0-12383 GCA_964441645.1 uncultured Acidobacteriota bacterium | reverse complement strand
GCAACGAGAAGTGGAATCCCAACACCAATACCAGCGACGCCTTCCAGTGGACGTACGCCGGCTACGGTTTCCGCTTGTGGGCGCGCCGGGCGGGAAACCTGGGCAAAGTCGAAGTGCTGCTCGACGCTGTTTCGTTGGGCATGGTGGATCTCTACGCCGCCGCGTCAACGGGCGCCCAGCCGGTTTTCACCAAGCTGGACGTGGCGCTGGGGCTGCACAGCGTCAAGCTGCGCGCCACTAACACGCGCAATGCCTCGAGCAGCGCTAACACCATCCTGGCGGATGCGCTGGAGGTGGTGATTTGAAAGGACGGATGAAACCACGGATGAACACGGATGAACACGGATTACGAAAAGCAGATTCCTCGCCCCGAATCTCGGACGTTTGGGATTCGGGACTCGGAATGACAACGGTGAGGATTGAATGCCCCGTAACTTGAGCGACGCGGCGAAGAATTACACGGGGCCGATGCTGTGGCTGGCGGACATCACCACGCGCGGCGGGGTAAAACACTACTTCGCCGAAGACCAGCTCAGCTTTGCGGGCAACGTCTATCAGCCCTACCTGCGCCTGGCGCGCGGGCCGCGGTTCACGCGTTCGCTCGAAGCCGACGCCGGCGAAATCGAGCTGGTCAACACCGACCTGGCGGTGGGCGCGCTTCTCGCGAGCGAAGACTTCGAAGGGGCGCTGTGCGAGCTCAAGCAGCTTCTCGTCGGCCTGGAGGAAGCGGTGCTCATCCTGCGTGGGCTGCTGACCGAACAGGAAGAAACCGACGCGGGAGTCGCCTTCCGCCTGATTTCGGAGCTCGACCCGGCGCAGATTGAAATCCACCAGCGCCACTACGCGCAGCTCTGCACCTGGCGCTTCTCGCAGCCGGGGCGGCTCACGCCCTGCGGCTACAACCCGGCGGCGGCGGGCGACGTGGCGGAAGCGTTTTTCGGCGAGCGCAGCGCCAACATTTTCTCGACGACCACCATTGGCGACTCCGCGCTGAACGAAACCCCCAACGCCCACCAGGACCGCATCGCGGTGATCACCGCGGGCACAGGGCGCGGGCAGAAGCGCCGCATCCTCTCCAACACCGCCACCACTTTCTCGCTCTATCACCCCTGGAAAACAGCGCCGGACTCGACCTCCAAGTTCCGCGTCTTTGCTCTGGCGGCCGGGGCTCCCAAGCTGTTGCTGACGGCGTCGAGCGGCGCGCTGGAATCGCTGGCCACGGCGGCCGCGGCGCGCTCGCTCACCGACACCGGGCTGGCCATGTCGACGGACGAGCACAAGGACCAATTGCTTTATATGGTCAGCGGGCCCGCCGTCGGAGAGAAGCGCCGCATCGGGACGAACAGCGGCACCGTCATCACGATTGCCGACGACGAGCCGGACTTCTCCCCCGCCCCGCTGGCGGGCAACAAATTCCGCATCCTCTACCGGACTTGCCCGAAGGACTTCGCGCCCTCCTGCGAAGACCGCGCCCGCACGCAATCGTTCAACGGCTTCCCCACCCTGGTGCCGATATTGCGGCGGCAGTTTGGCGGGCGGTTCGCGGGCGGGGGCGGCGCCCTGGGTGGCGTCGAGCGCCCGCTGAGGCTGTGAGGCACAGATGAGTCTGGCTCCACCACTTCCGGGTTTGGTCAGACGTGCGCCGCGCGGCTTTCGAGCGACGTCTGACCGCCGCTACAGCACGGCGCCGCGCGTGGAGGCGCCACGGCCGCTCCCGCCCCGCGGGCAGACGGACAGGATTGAATTGCTGGCGGCGGCGCTCGACCAGCCGGTGACGCTGGCCTACGGCCGGCATCTGGTGGGCGGCAACGTCGTCTACGCCATGCAAAACAGCGACGAGTCGGTGACGCTGCTGGTGGCGCTGGGCGAAGGCGAATGGGACGGCCCGGAGCGGATCTGGGTGAACGGCCTCGAGCTCAACCTCAACGACACAGCGAGCTTCCACTTCCATCCGGGGCTCGACGGCGCGTTGGGGCGCGAAACCGACCCGGCCACGCGCAACCAGAAAATCTGCTCCTTCTTTCCCTCGAACTTCGTCCCGCAGCTCACTTTCGCGCGCACCGCCTACGCCGCCTTCAAGCTGCGCCGCGACCCGACGGCGCCCGGGCCCGAGTTCGACATCCGCGGCATCTACCGCACGCTGCGAGTGCGCGCCTTCGATGCGGCCGGCAACCAAACTGCCTACGCCTATTCGTTCAACCCCGCCTGGGTGGCGCTCGATATCTTGCTGCGGCGTTTTCTTTTCGCCCACGCCGCGCCGGGCGAGCTGCTGCCGGCGACGGTGAAGAGTCGGCTCGATTTCGCCGCCTGGAAAGATTGGGCGGATTTTTGCGACGCCGACCTGACCATCAACAGCCAAGTGGTGAACCGCTTCGAAGCTCATCTGGCATTTGTGGACTCGACGGATTTGTTGCGCGCGCTGGAATGGGTCTTGCTCCAGGGCCGCGCGTATCTGCTGGAGCGTAGCGGAAAGTTTGCGGCGATTGCGGATCAGGCACGCAGCGCGCTGCTTGCGGCGGACGCCGACCACCTTGGGGCTGATTTCCTGCAACTGGGCCGGCGGGCTTTGCGGTCGTCGGTCAATCAGTTCCTATTCTATTTCCGGGCGCTGGATTCGGGCGCAGCCTGCAACGACCCCACGGCCGACTTCCAGCCGCAGCTCAAAGAAGCCGCCAACGAAGACCACCAGGACCAGATCGGGCGCACCATTCGCGGGGAAATCGACCTCGGCAACTCGACCGGGGAGCGGGCGGAGCGGCTGGCGCAGTACCAGTTGCGGCGCACGCTGGATTTGACCAAGACGGCGAGCTTCCGCCTGCTGCCCGACACTGCGGGCGCGCTCGACCTGCTGCCCGGCGACGTCATCACGGCGCCCGCCGACCTCGACTACGCCACTTTCCAGGACTACGAAATTCTTGAAATCACCGACGAGCCCGACGGCTCGCGGCACGTCCTGGCGCTCGAGTACTCGCCCTCGGTGTTTGTGGACACGGCCGGGCCGCAGCAGCAACTCACGCAGTGCCCCGACTCAGGCGGGGGCTTCGCGCCCAACGCCACGCGGCTGGCGAACGCGCTGCAAAACGCCAGCTTCTTCCGCGCCGGGGTCGCGGGGCAGGAAGGCACCGACCGGCCGAAATTCTGGAAGGAGTATTCCAACGCCGGCGGCTCGCCGGCGGTACCCACTGACGTGGAGCACCTGCTGGCCGACGACCGCGCGCTGCTCAAGACCAAAACTTCGAGCGTAAACAAAATCGGCGTGCGCACACTGTGGAAGAACCTGGGGCGGCTGTTCAAGCCCGGGCAGTTCGTGACCCTGGCGGTTTCGCTGCGGCACACGGGCGCGAGCGGGACCTACGACAAGGCGGTGAAGCTCAAGCTCGACTCCGACACCCAGGACTACACGCGCTCCGACGGCACCAAGTTCGACGCCACGCTGCCCGCGGGCACGCTCGGCAACAGCTTCGTCATCCGCTACGTGATTTTCACGCTGCGGGCCGACCAGGCCGTCCCCGACCGCTTGAATGCCTTTCTATGGTCAGAAGCCACGGGCGCCGCCCACGCCAACGAAGACCTGGAGATTGATTTCATCACTCTGGCGAGCGGGCGGCTGTGGCAGCCCTTCGACCCGGTGGCGGAAATCCGCGACGCTGACATCAGTTGGGACGGGGCCACGGGGCTCTACCTCCTGCCCGGCTACGTGGTGAAGGACTCAGCCCCCGGCTCCGACTCGGGCGGGGCGGGGGCCGGCGCGGGCGGCACCGGCTCGCGCGGAGATGACTTTGGCGACGGCGGAATTGGGCCTATCCTGTAAGGAGAACCGAAGATGAGGAATGGGAGATTTGAGATTTCAAATTTGAAAAGAGTGACGGCCGTCCTTTTGCTGGCGGTGGTCGCCGGCCACTGGTCGCCGGCCGGCGCCACCACGGTCACCGGCACCATCAAGCGGCCGGACGGGACGGGGGTGAACGGCACGATTGAGTTCGTGCTGTCGCAGCAGGCGAAGACCACTACGCCGCCCATCGTTTTCGCTCCGGTGCGAACCCAGTGCGCGGTCACCAACGGCGCCATCGCCGCCGGCTGCACCGTGCAGGGCAACGACACGCTCGACCCCGCCGGGACTTTCTACACCGTGCGCGTGGTGGACTCCAATAACCTGGTGGTGGTGCCGGCGACGAACTACACCATCACCGGCACGGCGGTGGACCTGGGGACGCTGCCGGTGACCGCTACGGCGACGCTGGTGCCGCCCTCGGGCAACGTGGTCGGCAACCTCAACGTCACCGGCAACCTGACGGTGGGCGGCACGGTGGAGTACGGGGTGGATCCGCTGATCGTCCCCGGCAACCTGAAAGTGGGCGGCGCCACGCAACTGGGCAGCTCCGCCGATCTTTCGTGCACCGACCCCCCCGCGACGCCCAACCCGGGGGACACGCGCTTCTTCTGCAAGACCTCGGACAAACGCCTCTACTGGAAGGACGATGCCGGCACCGAGTTCGGGCCCTTCGCGGCGCCCGCGGTCGCTCTGACCTGGACGGCGCCGCAAACTTTTATCAACGCCAACAACGTCCGCTACGCCAATGCCTTCGCGGGCGCGGACGCCGGCGCCAAGATCGCCGCCTGCGTTGCCGACCTGCCCTCGGCAGGCGGCACGTGCGACGCCCGCGGTCTGGAGGGCGCACAAACCATTGCGGCCAGCATCGCCATCAACAAGCCCGTGCGCTTGCTGCTGGGACCGACAACCTTTACCTGGACGGGCGGGCCGTTGGGGCAAGCTACCGGGATCCTAAATATCACTGCGGACGACGTTGAAATCGGCGGCGCGGGCTGGAAGACAGTACTCACTCAAGGAAACGCGCAGAACGCGCAGACCGTCATTCACCTGCAGACCAGTGACCGCATTTATCTGCACGATTTCAAGCTGGACGGCAACGAGGACAATCAAACCGACCTAAACATAGAATCAGGCGGCGCCGCTTTCTACACCGGCATTAAGTCCATCCAGGCGGCCGGCGTTGGGAGTTTCGATGTTCGCATCGAGAGACTGGAAATCACTCGCGCCGGGGACAACGCCATCCATCTGCGCGATGCCAGCCGGGTGTGGCTGCTGAATAGCTACATCCACCACACGGGGGTCAACATCGCCGGGACTGGGGCCGGATTTCCCGGAAGCAATGGCAATGCGCTGTCAATCTCGGCGGGCGTGGACGCCGAGCTTTTTACTGACGTTTGGGTGGTCAACAACATCTTCGAGCGCTGGGGCGACACGGTGGAAGTGGCCCACGGCAAGCGGATCCACTTCATCGGCAACATCCTTCGAGGGGCACGAAATCTAGGCCTTTCCCCGCGCGACGACGAAAGCGGTATCGGACTGACGGGCGCCAAAGAGGCGGAAGTAACCGGCAACCAGGTTTATGACGTGGACGGGGAACACGTGCGGGCCACGGCGCAGACGACCACGTCCGACTCGACGCCTCACGACATCACCGTCACGGGAAACCTCTTCCGCGCCACGGCGGCGGGCATGGCAGCCGCCAATGCGGACGCCACCGTCAACATCACCCACGGGGCCACGACCTTCCAACTCTACGGGATTCAGGTGACGGGCAACCGGCTGGAGGGGGTGCGGCTGCGGCTGGGGAACGTCGAAGGGGCGACGGTGACGGGCAACATTTTCAAGAACACGACGAACAGCGGCGGGGGGCAGATTGGTGTGATCCTGACGCAAAGCGCGAACGGCGGGGTGATGAAGGATTTCAACATCTCCGACAACATCTTCCAGAACACCGACGGGACGATGCTCACGGGAATTTTCGTGGACACGAACGTCATCACGCCGGGGGCGGCGACCTTCAGCGCGAATACCTTCGACGGGGTCACGACGGAAATCAACTTCGCCACCGCGGCGACCGCCGATAAGGTGAGCGTGCGCAAGAAGGACTCGATTGACGTGCAGCGGGCCACGGGCGATGCGCTGGCGGGGACGCAATTGTTCAAGAAGTCGCGGGGCACGAACGATTCGCCCGCGGCCATCACTTCGGGCGATCGCCTGGGAAGCGTCAATGCCTACGGCTTCGACGGCACGGCTTTCACGCAGGCGGCGGAGATGCGGATGCGCTCCACCGGCACCATCGCCGCCGGCATGGTCCCGGGAGTGATTTCGTTTTGGACCGCCAACAGCGGCGGGACGCTGACGGAGGCGTGGCAGATTAACGCCTCGCAGGCCTGGCTGCCGGTGGCGACAGGACAGGATATCGGCGGCGCCAGCCAGCGACCCGACGTTTTTGCGGAGGATTTCCGATTCTACTCGGGGACTGCCTTTGCGGGGATTTTCGATCACGCCAACACCGCCGACCGCACCTACACGCTGCCCGACGCCACGACCACGGTGGCCGGGTTGAGTGTGGCGCAAGTGTTTACAGCGGCGGGCGGGGTCACGCTCGACAACCAGCTGGGGCTGCGGCTGCGCGAAGCGACCGCGAACGGCACGGACTACGTCGAGCTGCGCGGCCCGGCGTCTGTCTCTGCGCCTACTACTTACACCTGGAACATCACCGGCGACTGCACGGGCAACGTCAACGGCGGAGCCCTCACGGTCGACGGCAGCAAGAACATCGTGTGCTCGGACGACGATGGAGGCGGCGGCGGGGGCGGAGACAACGTCTCGGTGAACGGCGCGGCGGCCACCAACGCCGACTTTGATGACGCGACGCCGGCCGCGCCGGGCGACGGCGTGAACGTGCGCTGGCAGAAGGACGCGCTCGACCCGACGAACATCTCCGCCAACCTGGCCTTCGCTAGCGGCTCGGTGGCGGGGGCGGTTTCGACCGCCGCGCAGACGTTGGCGGGCGAAAAGACCTTCAACAACGGGCTGATCAGCGGCACGATGAAATCGGCGGCGGCCGATCCGGCCGACGCGGGCGTGTTGCGGCTGGGCAACGCGGAGCAGATTGGCTGGGAGGCTTCACCGGCGGGAACGGATGTCACGCTGTCGGTTGACGCCAGCGAGATTCTCCAGGCCAGCTCGACTTTCAACGCGACGACGCTGACCGAGGGTGGGAACGCCGTCCCCAACTCGACCGATAACTTGTCGTTCTTTTCGGCCACGACTTCTGCCCAGCTGGCGGGCGTCATCAGCAACGAAACCGGTTCGGGGGCGCTGACGTTTGCGACGACGCCGACGTTCACCACCAGCATCACCGCACCCGTGGTGATTTCGGCGGACACTGACCCGGCCGATGCTGGAGCTTTCAGGCTGGGCAACGCAGAGGTGATCAGCTGGGAGGCCTCGCCGGCCGGCACGGATGAGACCATCGGGCTGACCGCCGGAGAGAGCTTTGCTTTCAGCGGGCCGCTCGAAGTGGACGCCACCGACCCGGCGGATGCGGAAGCCGTCCGCCTCGATAACAACGAAGGGATTGCGTGGGAGGCCAGTCCGGCCGGGACCGATGTTACGCTCAAGGTGGACGCCTCGGAAATCCTGCAAGCCAGCGGGACGTTCAATGCGGCCACGTTGACCGAGGGCGGGAACAGCGTCCCCAACTCGACCGACAATCTCTCGTTCTTCGCCGCCACGACTTCCGCGCAGCTGGCGGGTGTGATCTCGGATGAAACTGGGTCCGGTGTGCTCGTGTTTGGCACGTCTCCGACACTGGCCGGTACACCCAACATCGGAGACGGCGCCGGGAACGACAAGCTGAACTTTGCCGAGGAAGCCTCGAACCCCACCTGCGCCGCCGGCGACTACTTCATCTGGGCGAACTCCGGCGACGCACGGTTGAAGAAGTGTCAGAACGCCACCGTCACTGACCTGGACACCAACACGGGCGGCTCGCCGCCGTGGGAATCCTTGGTCAATTCCACCGACGCGGCGACTACCTACACCAGCGACAACACGGCGGAGGCGGTGACGTTCAGCTTCCATTCGGCTTTTACCACGGGGAGCCAATATCTGATTCGACAGCAAACCGGCAACCCGACGGGCGGCGATTTGCTGCGGGTCTCGGCGGCGGATGCCGACGTGAACGTGTTGCGCCTGTTCCAGACCAACAACGGCGGGGCGAACTCGCTGTTCTACAGCGGGGACGACCTGGCCAATTTTGCCAGCACGGTGCAATTTGTTGGCGATGCGCCGAACGTGCTGGCCTACCGCAGCCCCACCAGCGACCGCTTCGTCGGGACGGGAATCCTGATGGAGCGGGCTGACACGGCGAACGACATCGGCGCTCTTTACAGTGCCGCCTCGGCCCGGCACACCACGGGAACACTCTCAGCAGCTACGGCGGTTCAGGGGGATGTCTACGCGACCGGCTCAGGCGGGACGACCACGACCGCGCAGGGATTGGCTGCTTATGTCGAAGCGACTGCCGGGAACATCACGGACGCCATCGGGGTGCGGGTGTTCACGCCCAGCGAGGGCACGGGGGCCATCAGCAACGCCTACGGGATGGTGATTGATACGCAGGCGGGCGTAGCCCCCGACGCCAATACCTTCTCCATCAAGAGCGGTGGCGGCTTGGCGCGATTCGCTACGGGCGCGGCTGGTATTGTTGGGATGCAAATAGATGCTGCCGCCTCGCAGACCGCAGACCTACAACAGTGGCGGAGTTCGACGCCGACGGTGCTGGCCTCGGTCAAGGCGGGCGGGGCGATTGATACCACGGTTGGCTACCGGGTGAACAACGGGGCCACGACCGGGAGGTGCTTGCGCGGGGATGGCACTAACTTTGTGCAGTCGGCCTCGAACTGTGTTCTGACGGACTCTACTGATACGCTTCAGTTCAAAACCCTGAACGTGGAGGACAGCGGCAACGTCATTACAACTGTCAGCAAGGTGACGATGATTGCGGCGGGGTGCGACAACGCCACGGCCGCCTCGGCCTTCGACCTGCCGACCTCCGGCACACCGACGAAGGTCTGTCTCGGAACCTCCCCGCACCGGCTTGGAGCGCTCGGGTTCGCTGATGGCGCCACCAACACAGGGCTGACAGCCATCGAGCTTCCCAGCGATTGGACAGGAAACGTCGACCTGCGCCTGCTCTACGGCGGCGACACTTCCTCGGCTAACAACATCCGCTGGCAGGTTTCGACGGCTTGCGTGGCCGATGGCGAGGACCAACTCAACCCGACCTACAACACCGCCTCCGCCTCCAACACGGCCGGGCCGAGCACGGCGGGCCAGCGCAAGTCGGTGAGCTTTACCAGCGTGAACGTGAGCAGTTGCGCCGCCTCCGAAACGATGTGGATCAAAGTAGAGCGCATCGGGGCTGACGCCGGAGACACCTACGCCGGGGTGGCTTACCTGCGGTCGGTGGAACTCACGCTGCGGAGGGCGCAATAATGAAACGCTGGCTATTCCTCCTCACTCTGGTTCTGATTGCCGCCCTGCTGCTGTGGGCTGACTCGGTCACCGACGTGCGTCCGATTTCCGATAGCTCTGATTCAGCCAGTTGGACGGACGGGACGACGGCGTGCACCAGCGTGGACTGTTCCCTCAAGGTCAACGAGTCCTCCGGGAGCACGTGCAGCAGTTGCGCCTCTGACGGGAACGGGGGCTACATCGAGGGCGCCACATCCGGCGCGGCGCAGACCTTCAACATCAACACCAGCGGCATCCCGGCCGGCGCCACCATTCAGAGCGCCGTGGTGCGCTCCTGCGCGGAAAAGACCGTGGCGCAGGGCGTCAGCCTCGTGCACAAATTCTGTATTGACGGCTCTTGCACCAACGGGGCTGGCACGTCGCTGACCAACGGCACCTATACCGACAACAGCGAGAGCCTGGACCCGGCGGATACGGCCAGTTGGACGAACTTGCAAATCGGAGTGCAGTTGAGCGCCGCCCGCAACAGCCGCGTGAGCTGCCTGGAGGCGGACGTGACCTACGCGCTCGGCGGCGGCCCGAAACGAGTCTACATCACCCGCGCTGACGGGCGGAGCAGCGCGACCCGCACCGCGAACTGAGATTTTTCCCCGGCCTCCTTCCCGTTTTTCCCGGTTTTGACTTCCCCAGGCGAGCAGGCTATTCTGTCAGGTTCGCTTAGTGTGCGCGAAGCTCACTGAGGGACTCTGTCAGTGGCCATCACCCATATTGCCGTCCGCGGCGCCCGCACCCACAACCTGAAGAACATCTCGCTCGCTATTCCGCGACAGACGCTGACGGTGCTGACAGGGGTGTCGGGCTCGGGGAAATCGTCGCTGGCCTTCGACACGCTCTACGCCGAAGGGCAGCGGCGCTACGTGGAGTCGCTCTCGGCCTACGCGCGGCAGTTCCTCAACCAGATGGAGCGGCCCGATGTGGACTCGATTGAAGGCCTCTCGCCCTCCATCTCCATCGAGCAGAAGACAACGTCGCGCTCGCCGCGCTCGACGGTGGGCACCATCACGGAAATTTACGACTACCTGCGCTTGCTCTACAGCTCCATCGGGGCGCCGCACTGCCCGCGCTGCGGGAAACCCATCGCCCGGCAGACCACGGAGCAAATCGTGCGCGCCATTCTGGAGCTGGGCGAAAACGATCACGGGGAGGCCCCGCGCATCATGATCCTGGCGCCGGTGGTGCGGGGCCGCAAAGGAGAATATCGGAAACAATTGGAGCAGTTAGGACGCAGCGGATGGACGCGGGCACGCATTGACGGGGCGCTGCGCACCCTGGACGAACCCATCCGGCTTGACCGCCGGCGGAACCACACCATCGAGGTGGTGGTGGACCGCCTGCTGGTGAAGGCGGGGATTGAGAAGCGCCTGGCGGCGTCGCTCGACACCGCGCTGAAGCTCGGGGGCGGGCTGGTGACGGTGGCGGTGGTGGATGGCGCGGAGACTCTCTACTCCAACCGGCTGGCCTGCGCCGACTGCGGGATCAACGTGCCACAGCTCGAGCCGCGCAGTTTTTCGTTCAACTCGCCCTACGGGGCTTGCCCGGACTGCCACGGGCTGGGGTCGAAGTACGACTTCGACCCGGCCAAGGTCATCAGCGATTGGTCGAAGCCGCTGTTTGAAGGCGGGCTGGGGCCCGGAGGCAGCTCGACGTACTTCGAGCGCACGGTGCGTTATGCCGGGGAGAGTTTCGGCTTCGACCCTGACAAGCCGTTCGAAGAATTGCCGCGGCGGGTGCAGAACCTGCTGCTCTACGGCGCGCGGGGGCGCAACGGCGGCAAAGGGCGCGGGTTCGCCGGCATTCTCGAGCTGCTGCGGCGCAACTACGAGGAGACGAAATCGGAGGACTACCGGCAGTGGATGGAGCAGTTCATGTCGGCGACGGAATGCGCCACCTGCCGGGGCAAGCGGCTGCGGCCGGAGTCGCTGGCGGTCAAAGTCGCCGAGGTGGGGATTGATGAGTTTACCGGCCAGTCGGTGGGGGAGGCGCTCAAGACGGCCAAGCGAATCGAGCGGGCGGTCACACCGCGGCAGCGGCAGATTGCCGGGCGCTTGCTGGCGGAAATCAGCGAGCGGCTGGGATTCATGCTGGCCGTGGGGCTTGGTTATCTTTCGCTCGCCCGCTCGGCGGCGACGCTCTCGGGCGGTGAAGCGCAGCGCGTGCGCCTGGCGACACAAATCGGCTCGCGGCTGCGCGGCGTGCTCTACGTGCTGGACGAGCCCTCCATCGGGCTGCACCACCGCGACAACGGGCGGCTGCTGGCGACGCTCGAAGAGCTGCGCGACCTGGGGAATACGGTTATCGTGGTCGAGCACGACGAAGAAACCATCCGGCGCGCCGACCACGTGATTGACCTCGGCCCCGGGGCCGGCACCGCCGGCGGCTACGTGGTGGCCGAGGGCACACCCCGGTCTATCGCCCGCCACCCGGACTCGCTCACCGGGCGTTACCTCGCCGGCCAACTCAAGATTGCCGTCCCGGCGCGCCGCCGCGCGCCTAACAGCAAGTTTGTGACGGTGCAAGGGGCGCGGCAGCACAACCTGAAAAATATCGAGGCACGCTTTCCCCTGGGGCTCATCACTTGCGTGACGGGCGTGAGCGGCTCGGGGAAATCCACGCTGGTCAACGACATTCTTTATCGGGCGCTGGCGAAGCGGCTCTACCGCGCCATCGAAGAGCCGGGCGCGCATCGCGCCGTTCTCGGAGCCGAGCACATGGATAAAGTCATCGTCATTGATCAGGCGCCCATCGGGCGGACGCCACGCTCGAACCCGGCGACCTACACGGGCGTGTTCGCACCGATGCGGGAGCTGTTCGCGATGCTGCCCGAGTCGCGGGCGCGGGGCTACCGGGCGGGGCGGTTCAGCTTCAACGTCAAAGGCGGGCGCTGCGAAGCCTGCCAGGGCGACGGCCTGCGGCGCATCGAGATGAACTTTCTGCCGGATGTGTATGTGATGTGCGAGATCTGCCGGGGGCGGCGCTACAACCAGGAGACGCTGCAGGTGAAGTTCAA
>CAYTXK010000037.1:8496-12401 GCA_964441645.1 uncultured Acidobacteriota bacterium | reverse complement strand
GCGAAAAGCACTTGTGCTGCAAGTCGGTCAGTCGAGCGCCGTCCATGTATCGCGACATGTCCTGTCTTTTCTGGCCAACCCCTTCGAAACCCCGCGGCTGGCGCTTTCTGCCAGGTGCAGGAGCCTGCGGCGTCTTGGCTTGCGGCTCAGGTTCATAGCGCCCGCGGGGACCATCCGGCTCATAGCGCCTAAGCTCCCGGTAGAGTTCTAGGAGTGCCTTCTCGTTGTCCTGCTTGCGCCGTATCAGGTCCGTGATAGCACGGGGCCAAGTTGCACCTTGTAGCATGGTTTCAAACTGCTCCTGCTTGGCCTCGCGCCTGGCAATTGCCTCTTTCAGATTGGCTAGTTGGTCAAACATGCCACCTCCCGCATGGCTTCCCGGTTTTCAGAGCGAGCGCGGCAGGCAAGGCGGGATGCCCTTGCTTTTCGGCGGCCAACCTAGCCGCGCAGCCCCAATTCTAGCACTACACCAAAGCGTGAAAATCGGGTGGGGAGGGAGAGATGGGGAGCGATGTTCCACTTCCCCCAGGGGGGTCGGCGGTTTTTCAACCCCTCCCCCGCCCCTACCGGCGGGGGTCGCCAATCTACCAGCGAAGTCGCTTTGGTAGCTGTGGGCGGCGGGCGGGATGCACCCGCTCTTCGGCTGGCCGAGCCTAGCCGCGCAGCCCCAATTCTACCATTTCGAGCTTGACAAGCGAAACCGAAACAGTTCAGGATAGATGCATGACTCGGACCGAGCTAAGGCGATTCACAA
The DNA here is from genome assembly GCA_964441645.1 of uncultured Acidobacteriota bacterium. Classification (GTDB taxonomy): domain Bacteria; phylum Acidobacteriota; class Terriglobia; order Acidiferrales; family 2-02-FULL-67-57; genus CAYTXK01. Next base: position 11,647 of record CAYTXK010000037.1, on the reverse strand, counting down.
GCTGGCTGGGAAAACGCAGCTACGCGGTGCGTCTGCAACGTCTCGGAATCGAGCGCATCCGCGAGATTGCGCGGGAGAACGGGAAGAAGGGCGGCAAGCCGCCGAAGAAGGGAGAAAGAAAGTGAGCCTCTACAAGCGCGGAGATGTGTGGTGGTACAAATTTCGTTTCGCGGGGCAGATGATCCGCGAATCCTCAAAGAGTGAAAGCCGCACGATTGCCAAAGAAGCCGAGCGGTCTCGCCGTCGCCAGCTTGAGGAATCGTGGAATCAAATCAAGCGCCGCAAGCTCCCGCCGCTGTTTTCCGTCGCGGCCAGCGAATGGCTCAAGACGCGCACAGGGATTGCGCCGGGCACGGCGCGAAGCTACCAGCTTGCGATAAACCACTTGACGGCTTTCTTTGGCAAGCAGTTGCTGTGCGACCTCTCCGGCTCAGACGTGGCCGAATACCAGAGGGCACGCCTGCGCGACGGCGTGAGCCCGCGCACGGTCAACCTCGAAGTGGGAGTGTTGCGAAGCATCTTGCGCCGCCATCGGCTGTGGGAAGCTATCGCGCCGGACGTGGACTTTCTCAAAGAGGCTCCCAGTCCAGGCCGTGCCCTCTCCGCTGAGGAAGAAACCAGCCTGCTAGACGCGGCCTCAAAGAGCCGATGCCGGAGCCTCTACCCGGTTGTGATGCTGGCGATCAATACGGGGCTGCGCGTGAGCGAAATTCGAGGGCTGGGCTGGAATCAAGTGGACTTGTTGGGCCATACGCTCACTGTGGGCAATTCCAAGACGGCGGCAGGCACAGGACGCCTGATTCCGTTGAATGGACGCGCCCTAGCCGTCCTAATGCACTGGCGGGGCCTTTTTACGGGCGCGCAGCCGGAGCACTACGTTTTCCCCCATGAGAAGTACGGCCTGGCCGGAGACAAGCGCCAGCCATGCGCTTGGGAAGTGGACCCGACTCAGCCCATGCACCGCTGGAAGGTGGCTTGGGAGAATGCCAGGGCAAAGGCAAAAGTCGCTTGCCGGTTCCACGACTTGCGCCACACGTTCGTTTCGCGGCTGGCGGAGTCTCAGGCTTCCGATTCCACGATCATGGCCCTGGCGGGCCACGTCTCACGCGCCATGATGGAGCGGTACTCGCATATCCGAATGGAAGCCAAGCGGCGCGCCGTGGACACCCTCAGCGGGGTCGATTTTGAGCCGGGTGTGGCACAAAACTGGGCACAGTTTTTTATTTCAGAGAAAGCAAACGACGGTAACTCGCTGAAAACAGATGGTGAGCCGCCCAGGAGTCGAACCTGGAACCCGCAGATTAAGAGTCTGCTGCTCTACCAGTTGAGCTAGCGGCCCACCCCTGAGAGTTTATAGCAACCGCGCGCAGAATCGGTCAAGCGCCGGCAGCCCTTCCCAAAGCCCTTCCCGACTGGCGCTCTGCTAAGCTACGCCGGGGGTGAGATTGGGCATCTCACTTGCCTACTGGGATGCGACGACGTCGAAAAATCCTGCTGGGGTTTCTGGCCGCCCTGGCGACGCTGGGCGCGCTCGCGGCCTGGCGCGTGCACACCTGGGGCCGCCCGCTGCCTGTGGCCTACCTCCGCGTGGAGATGACCCCGGCCGGGCACGAGGGCGGCCGCAGTATGACCTACCTGCGGCTCGGCGAGACCGCCGCCGCGGGCAACCGCTACGTCGCGCTCGACAACGACGGCGACGGCACCGTTGATCTCGTCGTCACCGAAGGCGCGCTGAAGAGTCTCGCCCGGCCGCGCGCAGACGATCCCGAGGCGCGCTGGCTCGTAATCTGCCTCGATGGCGTCCCCTTTGCCGACCTCGCCGCGCTGTGGGAGGAGGGGCACTTCCGCGAATTCTTTCGCCCCGCGCCGCTCATCGCACCCTTTCCCACCGCCAGCGGGGTGGCCCTGAGCGAGGCTTTCCACACCGCCCCCGTCGAAGGGTACGAGGACCGCTATTTCGACCGCGCTCGCAACCGCCTGGCCGGCGGCGCGCTGATGACCACTACCGGCGCCCACATTCCCTACCTCGAGCTGCTCGACTACGATATGCCCGGCTACCTCAAAGGCCTCGCCTACACTCTTCCTGTGAAAAGCTACCGGGCCGACCTCGGGCGATTTCGGACGCATTTTCTCGCTTCGCGCGCAAAAATCTACCTGGCGCACATTGCTTCGAGCGACTCGCTCTACCACATCCTCTCGCGCGCCGAAATGCGCCAGCGGCTGCTGGAAGCCGACGCCCTGCTGCGCGAGCTTTATCTCGACGCCGGCGGCAAGCTGCGCTTGACGGTCTTTTCCGACCACGGCAACAGCCTGGCGGAGGGCCATCGCGTCCCGCTGCGGGAGCATCTGGCCGCGGGCGGCTGGCGTCTCGCCGAACAGTGCGGCGGCCCGCGCGACGTTGCGGTTCCCGCCTACGGCCTGCTGGGTTTTTTCGCGGTTTATTGTATCGGCCAAGAAAAATCAGCGCTGGCCGACCATCTGGCGCAACTCCCCGGCGCCGATTTCGTCGCCTACACTGACGCCGGCGGAGTCACGATCGTGAACAAGGAAGGAGCCGCACGCCTGGAGTGGAAACCGGACGGGAGCGCCTTTCGCTACCAGCCGCTCACGGCCGACCCTCTGGCGCTCTCTGACGTCCTGGTGGAGCTAAAGAAAACCGACCAGCTAGATTCTGAAGGCTGGGTTTCTGACGCTGATTTCTTCGCGGCTACGCGCCACCACCGCTACCCCGACCCGGCCTATCGGCTCTGGAGCTGGGCGACCAACCACGTGCACAACCGCGCCGAGATGGTGGTCAGCCTGCGCCCGGGCTTCCACTACGGAACCAGCAGCTTCGAGTGGGTGGTGACCATGACCAGCACGCACGGCAGCCTCGACGCCGCGCAAACCCTGGGCTTTGCCATGAGCACCGACGGCCCGCTCACCGGCCCCCTGCGCAGCGGAGATCTCTTACCCCGTAACCTGGTGGAGATGAAGAAACGGCGAGACTAGTGCCGTTCCAATAACTTTCACCTAATGACGCACACTTTCCAAGCAGAAAATGTCGTGCTGGGCTCCGGCTCAGCTTAGGGGCAAAAAGTTGGAACGGCACTAGCGGCGAAGCTCTTCGGTAATTTCGCGGCCGGCCTGGCGGGCTTTTTCGACTTCGTTG